>JAQTVS010000282.1 GCA_028706735.1 Thiomonas sp. | reverse complement strand
CCACCGAACTGCGCACTTGCGGCTATGACGGGCCCATCACCTTGCTCGTCGGTGAAGCCGACACGCCGATCGACCGGCCCAATCTGTCCAAGGACTACCTGGCGGGCAAGGCGCCCGCGGACTGGCTGCCGCTGCGCGGCGCCGACTACTGGCGCGAACGCGACATCACCTTGGTCAACGCCCGAGCGCTGTCGCTGGATCGCCACGCGCGCCGCGTGCGGTGTGACAACGGCCGGGATTTGGCTTACGACGCGCTGCTGCTGGCCACCGGGGCGCAGCCGATCCGATTGCCCATTCCCGGCGCCGATCTGCCGCAGGTCCACACCCTGCGCACGCGCGCCGATGCCGAGGCGATCCTGGCCGCGCTGGCGCGAGGCGCGCGCCGCGCCGTGGTGATCGGGGCGAGCTTTATCGGGCTGGAGGCCGCCGCTTCGTTACGGGCGCACGGCATTGAAGTCCACGTCGTCGCGCCCGAGGCGCATCCGCTGGAGCGGGTGTTCGGTCTGCGCCTGGCCGGGTTTGTCCGCAGCTTGCATGAAGCGCTGGGCAGCGTGTTCCACCTCGGCCGCAGGCCCGCGTTGATCGACGCGCACGGGGTGACCCTCGACAACGGCGAGATCCTGCCCGCCGATCTGGTCATCATGGGCGTGGGAGTGCGGCCTGATACTGCGCTCGCCGCGCAGGCTGGATTGCGCGTGGACAATGGCATCGTCGTCGATGCGGGGCTGGCTGCCGACGCAGGCATCTGGGCGGCGGGCGATGTGGCGAACTGGCCCGATGCACGCAGCGGCGCGCGTCTGCGCATCGAGCATTGGACGGTGGCGCAGGCGCAGGGCAAGACCGCCGCGCGCAATATGCTCGGGTTTGCCGAAGTCTTCACCGCCGTTCCTTTTTTCTGGAGCCAGCACGGCGACGTGACACTCTCCTACGTGGGCCACGCCGCGCAATGGGACGCCATCGAGGAAGAGGGCGACCCCGTCAGCGGCAGCTACCTTGCCCGCTACCTGCAGGGCGGCCGCGTGCAGGCCGTGGTCAGCATCGGCCGCGACCGCGACAGCCTGCAGGCCGAACTCGCGATGCAGATCAGTTCGCCGCTCCAGCCGCTACCGCCGGCTCTCGCCTGAGGCCGAAGGGAGATGCCCCCACGCCTCCAGTCCTGACCACCGTCCGGAAGGTGCAATGCGGAGGGCTTTCGGCGGCCTACTTCGGCTCATGGTCAAGCCCACCAATTGCTTGGCCCCGGTCGGCGTGGCGCTGGGATTGATCGGCATCCGGATCTTTCCCCAGGTGCCGACGTGTCCAGGCAGAACGGCATGGACCAACAATTTTCCGATGTCTGACTTGCCAGATTTCCATCTAGGCTGCCGTTTCGAGCCTTATGAGGGCGACAGCCTTGGCGTCGAAGAAGTGGCGGGACAGGCAATTCTTCGCCTTGCACAGAATTGACACACATATGAATGTCGCGGGTGCGGCGATCTTCACGCCAACTCCTCAGCAGAGTGCTGGTCATCATGCTCACACCACACTCCGCAGGCGAACCGTCTCGGTTGGATGGAGGCTCCAACCTTTGGGAAGAAGGCGCCATGGATGAATCGAAGAGAGTTTTCTCCTCAAGCGCGAAAGCGCGGTGTGCATGGTGCAGGAACGCCGCAGCGAGAGCCCGTCGTTGTCGGCGGCGGTGGAGTCGATCGCCTCCAAGATCGTCTGCTCGGAGCGCACCCTGCAGGCGCAGGTCAGATGCGGCGCGATCGATGCAAGCGTGCAGCCAGACCGCCAACTCAAGAGCTGAGCGCGTTCCGGTGGCGCTTTGCTGATGGCTCCGCCGGGGCGCCCGCGCACATCTCGTCGATTCGGTAGAGCCAACGCGCGCGTTGTGACCCAATCAGGATCTGATTTCGGCCAGGCGCCCCAGCGGATCAAACGGCAGCATGCCCTCGAACCATCCGGCGCGCACGCGTTCGATCATTTCGTCGAGCGTCGAGTCGACCGCGTCGTCATCGGGCGGGCGCCCGTCGCGGCCCGACAGCGACGACACGAACACCAGGCTCCACGGCGGGCCGAACGCCGCTGCATCGGCCACCAAGGCGTTGAACTCGTCGAACGCGTCGGCCGCCTTGTCCACAGCCATCAGCGGTTCGATCTCACCGCCAATGCCGGCGGCGAATTCGGCCTGCTGCTGCGGTGTCGCGTCTTCCGGCATGCTGGCCTTGACGAACACGAACAGCAACCGCTGCGGTTGCTGCTGCGACCGCGCAAGCCGCAGCAGGTCGGCGAAATCGGCAATGTTGGCTTCCATCAATCGTGTCTCGTGGGATTGGGATTCAAAGGTGAGCGATCATTGCCCCCGGTTTGCTGCAACGCGGCGCGGCTTCGCTCATGTCAGCTTGGGACGGTACAGCGCGGCCCAAAACGCCAGCACGGAAATGACGTTGCCGGCGAAGAACACGAGCCAGAACGCCACCAGCCCGTTCAGCACCCCGGTATGGAACAGCGCCAGCGTCGCAATCGCCACCAGCGCAGCGACGATCTCTGTGGTGCCCGGCCAGCGGGCGAAGTCGCGCTGGCGCGACAGCAACCCCAGAACGATGGCGATGGCCGCCGCCGCGTAGACGTCCCACGCCCCATCGCGCAGCCGCGAGAGGTCGAGCACTGCAGCGTAGGACATCCACAGCCCGAGCAGCGTGGCGAGTAGATTCGAAATTATGCTCATCATCATCCTTCCATCGATTCATCAAGTTCGCGCACGTAGTGCAGCGACACCCAGGGAATCAGGCTGCATACCGCCGCCGAGGCGGCGAGCAGCAACTTCCAGGGCAGTCCGAGCGAGGTGGTCAGCCACAGCGTCACCGCGATCGCCCATTGCCCGCCGTAGCAGGCATAACCCAGCGCAGCGAGCAAACGGTTGGAATGCAGTCGGCCCGCTCCCCAGAACAGCGCATAGCCGCCCGCCAGGGTGAGGAACAGGCCGAGCATCGCCGCGGTTCGCAGCAGTTCATCCGGGTTCATGCGCCCACCTCGGCGATGTGCAGCCTGGCCGCCGACGCTGTGCGGCCGACCCGCGCCAAGTCGATGATCAGCAGCACGTAACCGATGGCGAACATCACGCCGAACACCATTCGCACCCACATACCCTCGACGAACCAGGAGCTGCCCTGGGCCTCGATGAATGACTGCAGGGTCGATCCGCCGAGGGCGCGCTCGTAGAAGGTCTGCGCCATCCCGGCGACCAGCAGTCCCCCGACCATGCCGACGATGCCGAGGTTGAGCAGCGCGAACGACCATTTCCACAGCGAGCCGTCGACCTGCTTGGCGTCGCGCGCCTGCGCCAGCACCACATAGAAGATCGAGATCAGCCCACAGACGTAGGCGCCCCACCAGGCGAAGTGGCCGTGCGAGGCGGTCCACTGGGTGCCGTGGGTGAACAAATTGATCTGCGGCAGGGTCATCATGAAGCCGAACACCCCGGCGCCGAAGAAGTTGCCGAACGCCTCGGCGAACATCCAATACAGCGCCGGGCGGTTGCTGCAATGCATGCGATGGACGCCGGCGTCATAGACGGCGTGCACCACCATGCCGATCAGCGGCAGCGGCTCGAGCGCCGAGTAGAAGCCGCCGAGGTCGAACCAGTACTTGGGCGTGCCAATCCAGTAGTAGTGGTGTCCCAGACCCAGGATGCCCGAGCCCATGACCAGGCCGATGGTGATGTACAGCCAGGTTTCGACGATGCGACGCGGGGTGTTGAGCAGGCGCATCAGCGTCCAGGCCATGATGCACGCGATCAGCACCTCCCAGGTCGCCTCGACCCACAGGTGCACCAGCCACCACCACCAGTACATGTCCTTGGCCATGTTGGTTTCGCTGGGGAAGGCGTCGAGGTAGAGCACGAACAGCGGCACGAGGTCAACGATGAGCACACCGAGCACCCCTGACATGCGGCGCGCCTTCACCGCCGTGGCGATGATGTTGAACATGAACACCGCGACGATGGCCAGGATGCCAAGCGCCGCCCAGCGCGGGGCCTCGACGTACTTGCGTCCCTGGTTGATCAGCCAGAGCGTCGACTCGCTGGTCGGCCCGGTCTGCACCACGGCGAACACCGCGGCGACGGCCAGGAACGCCGCGCAGAACACCCAGAACGTCACGTTGGCCAGCCGGATGCCGACCACCTCGCGCTCAACTTCCTGCGGCAGGAACCAGTAGACCGCGCCGAAAAAACCCATCAGGTTCCACA
>JAQTVS010000015.1 GCA_028706735.1 Thiomonas sp. | reverse complement strand
ACGCGGCGAATCAGCTCGTCCACCAGGCTGCTTTTGCCTGCGCCGCCGGTGCCGGTGACGCCCAGCACCACGCCGTGCGCCGCTTCTGCCCTGGCATGGAGCTCGTGCAGCAGCGCCGCATCTGCCGCGCCGCCTTCCAGTTGGGTGATGACGCGCGCGCGTCGCTGCGCATCGGGCTGCAGCGCGTCCAGCGCGTGCTTGCCGTCCCGCGCAGGCAGGGGCTTGTCGGCACGCCGCAGCATGTCGCCGATCATGCCTTGCAGCCCCAGCGCCTGCCCGTCTTCCGGGCTGTAGATGCGCGCCACGCCATAGGCCTGCAGCGCCGCGATCTCGGTGGCCACGATCACCCCGCCGCCGCCGCCAAACACCTGGATATGCCCAGCGCCTTCAGCGCGCAGCCGGTCGATCATGTAGCGGAAAAATTCCACATGCCCGCCCTGGTAGCTGGAAATGGCGATGGCGTGCGCGTCCTCCTGAATCGCCGCGGTGACGATCTCGTCCACTGAACGGTTGTGTCCCAGGTGAATGACCTCGGCGCCCATGCCGATGAGGATGCGCCGCATGATGTTGATGGCCGCATCGTGGCCGTCGAACAGCGCCGCCGCCGTGACAAAACGCAGCCGCTGCTGCGGACGATAGGCAGCCAGAATCTTGGCATCGGACAGATCGGTCATCGCAGTCTCCTTCGCCGCAACGTGCATGGCGCAGCGGCATGATTGATTGACGTTTACGTCAATTTGGAACTGTAGCCGATCTGCCGCGCGAGCGAGCGGCCCGCCGCCATGTTTTGGCAGGGACTTCAGGCTCAGCTAGGAATATGGTTCTGGTGTAACGCCTGCCGCAACTCAGGTGCAAGCGAATGGATGAAACGCGCTGTGAGGTGTTGCCCGTCGCGGTAAACGATGTGCCTGCCGCGTTGTGCGCGGCAAAGCTGATTTGGGCAAATGGCGTCTAGCATGTCAATCACTCCGACATGACGGAAAGGCTCGGATGCAGTTTTCAGCAGATCAAAAACGCTGTTCTTCGTCACGGGATTGAGCGGGGTTTGGCAGCGCTCCGGGGATGGCAGCCAATCTGGCCAGTTCGCCTTCGCAGCGAGGCAATCCGGCCCATCAAAACCCAACTCCGGCGTCGGGCTGATGATGGCAATTGCGCCTGAGACGGGGCTGAGACGCTTGAGCACCAGGCGCGTCCCGGAGATCCATTGCTGCGGCGTGAATCCGTAGTGCGTCGATCCCATGATGACCACATCCGGGCGCATCTGAACCATCAGGTCGATGGCCCGCTTGCGCCAAGTATCACACACCGTGTACATGGCTTTGATGCGCGGGTAGTAGTAGCTGACCTCTTGCGCCGAACATGCAGACTTGGTCAGCACGACCAGACGCCAGCCCGGTTTTTTGAGATAGATCTCGGCCACTGCCGGAAACCACTGTGCAAGCACGCTATCGCCAAACATCACCACCGTATGGCGGGCGTCTTTGGGTCCGTAGACGCATTCGGACACCTCTGCGCTGTGGAACCAAGTATCACACGGCTGAGAGTAAAGGACAGGAAGATCCATTCTGGCCATCTGGATGCGTGACTGCGCGGGCGAGTGCAGGTTTTGAACAGCGGCGTTTTGCCACGCGCCCAAAACAAAAAACCCCAGAGCCATGCCGAGTGCCGAGCTGATAAAAACGTTCATGGTCTGCCGGATTGGCAACTGGCGCACAGGGCGCTCGACCGCGACATAGGTTGCTGCAGCCAACGCCACGCTCAGGGCGATCAGCCCGAGGCGCACCAGCCAACTCGTCCCCAAGATTTGTCCGCCAAGAACAAGCACCGGCCAGTGCCAAAGATAGAGGCTGTATGACAGATTCCCGAGGACTTGCAGGATGGGCGCGCGCAGCACCAGACGCGAAAATGCGCTGGAGGCGTGTAATTCAGGGGCATCCAGCAAGACCAAGGACGCTCCCAAGCAAGGCAGCAGAGCCCAGAGCCCCGGGTAGCGCAAATCGTCCGGGTAGAGCGCCGTTGCAGCCAGGATGAGAAACCAGCCAGAGGTATTCAGGAGAGAACGCCCGCGCCACCGGTTCAGCAAATCAGCGTATTGAGTTGCGGGGGGGGGTGATCCAGAGCTTGCCGCAGCAGAAAGATCAACGCACCGAGCGCAAACTCCCACATCCTGCCCGGCATCAAATAAAACCCCGCCTCGACAGCCGTGTTGGACCAATACGCACCGAGGAGGAGTGAGGCGACTGCCAGGAATGCAAGCCCAATCGCCAGCCGCTTGCGGCTGAAGGGCGCGCCTTGCCATGACCAGACGCCCAGAAGAAACAGCAGCATCCAGGGCCAGATCAAATAAAACTGTTCTTCGACAGCCAGCGACCAAGTATGCAGAAACAGGTTGCCGCCCAAGCCCGCAGAAAAATAATTGATGATCCGGGCGGAGAAATAGAAATTGCTCAGCCACAGAGCGGCGGCTTGTCCGGCCGCAGCGTCCTCGCGTTGCTGCAGCGGGCTGGCGAGCAACCAAGCGGTGGCAGATACCAGGAGCAGCACAACCAGCAAGGCGGGGAGCAGGCGTTTGAGTCGGCGCGCATAAAAGGCCCAGGCGTTGAAGCGCCGGGTTGTTTCCACTTCGTGCAGGATCAGACCCGAGATCAGGAATCCAGACAGCACAAAAAAGACATCCACGCCAACGTAGCCGCCCTGCATTCCAGGAATGTGTGCGTGCGCGGCGACAACGATGAGGATGGCGAGCGCGCGCAGGCTTTGCAAATCTGTGCGGCGGGAAAGGGCGGCGCGCGGAGCGGAGGAGTTTTGCGACATGCACTGCATTCTGCAAGAAAGAAGAGCGGAAATCGTTTCAGTCAATGTCGGCTGCACCGGTTAAAACCCTAAGCCAGTTTTCATGGATTGGGTCTAGTCTTCAGGCTAGACCCGTGTTTATTCTCAGGGCCGACTGGCGTATCTCGGCGGATCATTCAGGAGACTTTCATGCGCAGACTCTTTTTTCTCGCACCCGATGTGCCCAGCGCACATACCTTGGTGGATAGCCTGCTGCTCGCCCGGATTCCGGACAAGCACATCCACGTTCTGGCGCGCGAGGGCACGCAGTTGGGCGATTTGCCGGAAGCGGGCATCGCGCAGCGTTCCGATCTGATTCCCGCCATCGAGCGCGGTGCGGCTGCTGGTGGCACCACCGGGCTGATTGCCGGGCTGGTGGCGGTGGCTCTACCGGGCATGGCCATCATTCCCGCTGGCGGCATTGTCATTGCCCTTGCGGCAGCGGGTGCGCTGGTAGGCAGTTGGGCCAGCAGCATGGTGGGTGTCAGTGTGAGCAGCACCCGGCTGGAGCGCTTCAAGGAGGCCATTGCCTCTGGCCAGGTGCTGGTGATGGCTGACGTGGCGCATGAGCAGGTGCAGCACATCATGGACCGCATGAAGGACTGCTGTCCGAATGTGGCGTCCGAGGGGATGGACACCGACATCCCGGCGTTTCCTTGATGTCTCCCAGGCGGGTTCAGGCGCTCAGCAGGTCTTTGGCCACGCGGGTGATCTGCGCCACGCCGGGATGGGTGATGCGGCGTTCCACCGAGATGGCGTAGAACTCCTGGTGCATGTCCTCGCAGTGGCCAAGCAGGCCATCCTCGGACTGCGTGCGCTGTACTTCGCGCTGGCGGCCATTTTGCACCGCTTCGCCTATCTGAAATACGCGCTGGCGCTGGTGCTGGTGTTCATCGGCGGCAAGATCATTGTGGCCGAGATGGTCGGCAAGATTCCCTCGGCCGTCAGCCTGGCGGTGACCTTTGGCTTGCTGGCAGCGGGCGTGTTGTTCTCGCTGTGGAAGACGCGAGATGAGGCGGCGAAGGCCGGTTGATTACGCCATCGCTCCGAAAGACTCGCCGAACAGTTGCTGATCGGGCAGGGCAGCCAGACGCACCGCATCGCGGATGCCCGCCACCAGCCGGTCTGAGCCGCAGACATAGACATCGGGCTTGCGGGTGGCCTGCGCCAGATCGGCGCGGAAGGTTTCAACGATGTTGCGGGCGGGCTCGGGCCACTGTGGTCCGGGGTGGGAGACGCACAGATGCACCGCGAGCCCGGGCAGTTGTTGCTTGAGCGCGCTGATTTCATCGAGCAGGAACAGGCTGGTGTCGTGCCGCACGCCGAAGTAAAGCCGCGCCGGGGTGTCGTCGCCCCAGTCGGCCATGCGGCGCAGCATCGAGAGTTCGGGCGCGAGGCCGCTGCCGCCAGCGATGAACCAGCGCGTGCGGCCGGTTTCCTGCAGATTGAACTCACCGAACGGGCCGCGGACTTCCAGCGTCTGGCCAACTTGCGCCTGCTGGCGCAGATGGTTGGAGAGTAAACCCTCCGGCCGCAGAGTGATGATGAACTGCAGCGCACCGTCCCAGTTGGGAATGCTGGCGATGGAGAAGGGGCGCCACTGATCGGCGCCGGGCACGCGCAGTTCCAAGTATTGACCGGGTTCGAACTCGGCGCCTGCGCCCAAGGTGTCGTGCGGCTGGAGTTGCAGCCAGAGACCGACGGTGTCTTGCGCCAGCGGCTCCAGACGGGCTATGGTGGCCTTGCGCACAATGATCTGCTGCAGCCGCACTTTGTCTGAAGGGTAGGGCGCGATCAGGCGCACGTCAGACTCGGCGTAGCTGCGGCACAGCAGCACCTGGCCTTGCGCCCGCTGGGCGTCGTCGAGCACGCTGCTGGAGACTTCGGTCAGTTGCACCAGCCCGGATTCGACCCGGGCCACGCACGATCCGCACGAACCGCTGCGGCAGTTGGCGGGCAGCAGAATGTCTTGGCGCAAAGCGGCTTCGAGCAGGCTTTCCTGGGGGTTGCTGTGAAACGCGAAGGTCTTGCCGTCGCGGGTTTCGAGGGAGATGGCGTAATCGTTCATGACTTTGATTCCTGAAAACCGCCCCCGCGTGCGCAGGGGCGGCAAGCCGGGTCAGGCCGCTTGCAGCGCAGCGGCCACGTCGGCGCGGGCGTCGCCGATCGGGCGCACGTCATAGCGCTCTTGCAGCACGGCGATCAGATTGGGCGTGAGATAGCCGGGCAGCGTGGGGCCGAGGTGGATGCCCTTGAGATCGAGCGCCAGCATGGACAGGAAAATGGCCGTGGCCTTCTGCTCCATCCACGAGATCATGTAAGACAGCGGCAGGTCGTTCAGCCCGCAATCGAAGGCCTTGGCCAGCGCCCCGGCGATCTGGATGGCCGAGTGCGCGTCGTTGCACTGGCCCACGTCGAGCAGGCGCGGAATGCCGCCGATGTCGCCGTAGTCTTCGCGGTTCACGCGGTATTTGCCGCAGCCCAGGGTGAGGATGACGCTGTCGCTCGGCGCTTCTTTCGCCACGTCGGTGAAGTATTGCCGCTTGGGCGAAGCGCCGTCGCAGCCGCCGACGAGGAAGAAGTGGCGGATCGCGCCGCTCTTGACCGCATCGATCACCTGATCGGCCACGCCCATCAGGGTGTGGCGGCCAAAGCCCACGGTGATGAATTTCTCTGGTGCGTCTTCGCTGAAGCCGGGCGTCGCTTTTGCCGCCTGGATGACCGCAGAAAAATCGCCGCCTTCGATATGCCGCACGCCGGGCCAGCCCACCGGGCCGGTGGTGAACACGCGGTTCTTGTAGCTGCGGTCGGGCTCGATGATGCAGTTGGAGGTGACGATCACCGGGCCGGGAAAGTTGGCGAACTCGGTTTGCTGATCCTGCCAGGCGCCGCCATAGTTGCCCACGAGTTGCGGGTAGGCCTTGAGCTTGGGATAGGCATGCGCGGGCAGCATTTCGCCGTGGGTATAGACGTTGATGCCCAGGCCCTGCGTCTGTTCCAGCAGCAGTTGGAGATCGTGCATGTCGTGGCCGCTGACCAGAATGGCCTTGCCCTTGAGCGCAGAGGTGCGCACCTGCGTGATCTGCTGGGCGCCGAACGCGCCGGTGTTGCCCGCGTCGAGCATTTCCATGACTTCCAGATTCAGTCGGCCGACCTCCAGCGCATGTTCCAGCAGGTCGCCGATGTCGGCGGGGTTGCTGGCGAGATAATCGAGCAGGTCTTCGACCTTGGCGTCCACGCTGTCGCGTTGCTGGCCCAGCATGCGGGCGTGGTAGGCGTAGGCGGCAACCCCTTTCATGCCGTAGAGAATGAGCACGCGCAGACCGTTGGCGTCTTCGCCGACCACAGCTTCACCGGCCTTGACTCCGCCCAGCGCGGCCTGCTCCAGCACGGCGTCGAGCGAGGCGGCGGGCACGAAACTGGCCGGGCCTTCGAGGGTTTCGGGCGTCTGGCCCTGGCTGCGCGCCGCGGCGACGTAGGCATCGCGCACCCGGTCGCGGGTGGCGGCGGCTTCCTGAATGAGTTTGCCGAAGCGCGCAGTGTTGAAGTTGACGTTGGTCAGGGTGGTGAACAGACCGTAGAGCATGAAGCGATCCACCGTCGGGTCGGTCCAGCCCAGGACGCGGGCGCGTTTGGCGTACTGGGCGATGCCCTTGAGTTGATAGATCAGCAGATCCTGCAGATCGGAGGTCGGTTCATCTTTGCCGCAAACGCCTTGCGGTCCGGTGCAGCCGATCCCGTTGTCGTTGCGGGTAGTCTGGTCGCATTGATAACAAAACATGTGCAGCTCCTGGCGGGTTGATGACAGGGCTGCACTCTAGGGATCGGGGTTTTCTCGCGTCCTTGACTGCGGTCAAGCGCCAAAAAAAGCCTGGCTGATGTTTGGTCTGACCCCGTTCAGCGGCCACTGCGCCAGGCGCGCAAGGCTTTGAGGTCGGGGATGTCCACATGCAGCCGACCAATGTCGGCCAGGCCGTCGCGTCGCAAGCGGGCAAACACCCGCGAGAGCGTCTCCGGCTTGATGCCCAGACGGGCAGCCAGCGCGGCCTTGGTGCACGGCAATTCCACCCGGGCTGGGCCGTCCCATTGCGGGCATTGATCGAGCAGATATTCGGCCACCCGCGCATCGGCCGACTCCACGCTGAGACGGCGAATTTCGTTGATCATGAAATTCAGCCGGATGCTGAGGTTGCCCATCATCAGCCAGGTGAGCTCGGGCTGCTCGCGCAGAATCTGCAGGAAGGGGGCGAACGGAATTTCGATCAGCTCGCAGCGGCCCTCGCAGGTGGCGGTGACGGGATATTTTTTGCCCAGAAACCCCACGGCCAGCGCGAACAACTGATCGGGCTGGATGATTTCGACAATCTTCTCCTGTCCCGCCGCACTGCCAGAACTCAGCAAGATGCGCCCGCTCAACACAAAGTAAAACGCGCTGCCCGCACTGCCTTCGGTGAACAGCACGCTGCCCGTGCGCAGGCTGAGCGTCTGGCAATGCGCCTGCAGCCGCGCCAGGGTGTCGGCGGGCCAGGGCTTGAAGATCGGGGTGTGCAGCAGGCGCTGGAACGGGAGCTTGTCAACTGACATGGTTGGCCTGTGCAATGACTTCGAGCAGCGCGGCGCCGTAGGTGTCGCGCTTTTTGTCGCCCACGCCGGAGATGCCGCGCAGCGCGTCCAGGCTGTCGGGCCGGGCCAGGGCGATGGCCTGCAGCGTGGCGTCCGGGAACACCACGAAAGCGGGCACGCTGTGCTCCTTGGCGGTGGCGGCGCGCCAGGCGCGCAGGCGGGCAAACAGTTCGGCATCGGCGCTGGACATCGACTGCATGGCCAGACGCGTGCCGCTGGAAGTGGCGCTGCCGTTGGTGCTGCGGCGACGGCGTTCCGCGCCGGGTTCGCGGTGCTTGAGGTGGATGCGCTGCGTGCCCTTGAGCACGGCGCGGCTGGCGTCGGTGAGGTGCAGCACGTTGAAGCGCGCGGCGTCCACCTCGACCAGCTTCTGCGCGACGAGCTGGCGCAGCAGCAGGCGCCAATCGGTCTCGCTCAGATCGGCGCCGATGCCGAAGGTGGACAGGGCGTGGTGACCGTGGCGCTCGGTTTTGTCGGTGCGCTTGCCGCGCAGCACGTCGATGAGGTGGCTGGCGGCGAAGCTGGTTCCGCTGGACTGGCGGCAGCGGTAGACGGTGGACAACAGTTTCTGCGCGGACTCGGTGGCGTCGATGAGTTGCGGCGGGTTCAGGCAGTTGTCGCAGTTGCCGCAGGGCTGGCTGTGCTCGCCGAAGTAGCCCAGCAGGCGCACGCGGCGGCAGTCGGCAGCTTCGGCCAGCGCCAGCATGGCGTCGAGCTTGGCGGTGGACAGGCGCTTGTAGGCATCGTCGGCGTCGGACAGGTCGATGAGCCGCCGCTGCTGCACCACGTCCTGCAGGCCGTAGGCCATCCACGCGGTGGCGGGCAGGCCGTCGCGCCCGGCGCGGCCGGTTTCCTGGAAATAGCCTTCGATGGACTTGGGCATGTCGAGGTGGGCGACGAAGCGCACGTCTGGCTTGTCGATGCCCATGCCGAAGGCGATGGTGGCCACCATGACGATCCCGTCTTCATCGAGAAAGCGCCGCAGGTGCGCCGCGCGCGTGGCTGAGGGCAGGCCGGCGTGATAGGGCAGGGCGCGCAGGCCGTGGCTCGCGAGCATCTCGGCCACTTCTTCCACCGTGTTGCGCGACAGGCAGTACACCACGCCGCAGTCATGGGGATGTTCGCTGCGGATGAATTGCAGCAGTTGCGCGCGGCCGTCACGCTTCTCCACCACGCGGTAGCGGATGTTGGGGCGGTCGAAGCTGGAGACGAACTCGGCGCCGTCGTGCAACAGGCGCTGCACGATTTCGTGCCGCGTGGGCTCGTCGGCGGTGGCCGTCAGCGCCACGCGCGGCACCTCGGGCCAGCGCTCGCGCAGCAGCGAGAGCTGGCCGTATTCCGGGCGGAAATCGTGGCCCCATTGCGAGACACAATGCGCCTCGTCGATGGCGAACAGGGCGATGCGCAGGTCGTCGAGCAGCGCCATGCCGGATTCGCTGAGCAGCCGCTCCGGGGCCATGTAGAGCAGATCGAGCTCGCCCATGCGCGCGGCGCGCTGCACGGCTCTAGCCTCAGCGGCGTCGAGCGTGGAGTTGAGAAAGGCGGCGCGTAGCCCCAGTTCGCGCAGCGCGGCCACCTGGTCCTGCATCAGCGCAATCAGCGGCGACACCACGATGCCCACGCCCTCGCGCAGCAGCGCCGGAATCTGGAAGCACAGTGATTTGCCGCCGCCGGTGGGCATGAGCACCAGGGCGTCACGGCCTGCGACGACATGGTCGATGGCCTGGGCTTGCAAACTGCGGAACGCGGGGTAGCCCCAGACGTGTTGCAGAGCGTCCAGGGCGGAGGGGAACTTCTTGGGCATGGACGCTATTGTCGCTGCGCCGACAGCCTTACTTGCGCATCAGCGTGGACTTGCCGAACAGGCTCTCGATGAGATCGACCGCCACCTCGGCGGTGCGGTTGCGTTCGTCGAAGGCGGGGTTGAGTTCCACCACGTCGAGCGAGGCCAGCAGTCCGGTGTCGGCAATCATTTCCATGCAAAGCTGCGCTTCGCGGTAGGTGGGGCCGCCGGGCACGGTGGTGCCCACGCCGGGGGCGATGTCGGGGTCGAGAAAATCGACATCGAAGCTCACATGCAGATGGGTGTCGGCGTCGATTCCGGCGAGCGCCTGGCGCATGGCCTCGCGCATGCCGTATTCGTCGATGAAGCGCATGTCGAACACGTCGAGCCCGGCCTGGTGCACCAGCCGCTTTTCCTCCGCGTCCACGCTGCGGATGCCGATCTGCCGGATGCAGGACGGCGGCAACTGCGGCGCCGGGCCGCCCAGCGTGGTGAGCGCCAGCGGCCCGTTGCCGCACAGGCAGGCCACAGGCATGCCGTGGATGTTGCCGGTCGGTGTGACGGTGTGGGTGTTGAAGTCGGCATGCGCGTCGAGCCACAGCACGCGCAGCTTGCGGCCGTTTACGCGGCAATGCCGCGCCACCGCGCTGAGCGAGCCGATGGCCAGGCAGTGGTCGCCGCCAAGAAGAATAGGCAGCGCGCTTGCGCGCAAGGCGTCGCCCACCGCCTGATGCACCGCGGTGTTCCAGGCGATGACTTCAGGCAGGTGGCGATAGCCGCTGGCCGGCGGCAGCCAGGGGTTGTGCGGGCCGATGAGGTTGCCGCAGTCAACGACCTCCAGCCCGAGGCCGCGCAGGGCGCGGTCGATGCCGGCCACCCGCAGCGCTTCCGGCCCCATGGAGGCGCCCCGGTCGCCCGCGCCGATGTCGGTGGGCGCACCGATGAGATGAATGGAGACGGGAGCAGTCATTCGGCGGCGTCTTCGGCGTTGGCTTCCTGGGCGTTTTCCAGGTCGCATTCATGCGCGAGCAACTCCCAGGCCTGCTCGGCAGTTTCAACAAAGTGGAACAGGTGCACGTCTTCCGGGGAGATCATGCCGGTTTCGACGAGATAGTCGAAGTTGATGAGCTTGCGCCAGAAACTCTCGCCGAACAGCACGATGGGGCGCTGCCGCACCTTGCGCGCCTGCGTCAGGGTGAGCACCTCGAACAGCTCGTCGAGCGTGCCGAAGCCGCCGGGGAAGCACACCAGCGCCACCGAGCGCATGAGGAAGTGCATCTTGCGCAGCGCGAAATAATGGAACTGAAAGCACAGCTCCGGCGTGATGTAGGGGTTGGGATGCTGTTCATGCTGCAGCACGATGTTCAGGCCGATGCTCTTGCCCTGGGCCTCGAACGCGCCGCGGTTGCCAGCCTCCATGATGCCGGGACCGCCGCCGGTGACGACCACCAGCGGCGCATCGGCATCGCAGGTGGCGCGCGTGGCGATGGTGGCGAAGCGCCGCGCCTCTTCGTAATAGCCCGACATCTCCACCTGCATGCGGGCGCGGGTGACAGCCAGGGCGTCGCCTTCGGCAATGGCCTTGGCCAGACGCTGCTGCGCCACGTCGTGCGGCAGGATGCGGGCGCTGCCGAAGATCACGATGGTCGATTCGATGCCATGCTCGGTCTGGATCAGCTCGGGTTTGAGCAGTTCGAGCTGCATGCGCACCGCGCGCATTTCCTCGCGCAGGATGAATTCGTTATCGGTGAAGGCCAGCTTGTAGCTGCTGCCCGGCTGGTCGTAGGGCGAGGGCTCGACGGCGACGATGGCCGCATCTTCGCCCGCGCTGGGAAAGTTGCGATCAGTGAGGTGGTTGCGTTGGTGGCGCAAGAGGCGTTGTTTGTTCATGCGGCAAGCATAGCGAATCGGTTTGAACCCGGATCGTTCATGAGGACACGGGATGATGGCGAGGCGGGTTGGGCATCCCCCTCCCGACCTCCCCCACGCCGAGGGGGAGGTGAGATCACTCCCTCCCCACATGTGGGGAGGGTTGGGGTGGGGATGGATTTGGCCCTGCGCGACAAGCCCATAGCCGTAGCTATGGGTGCGAAGCGCGGGGGCAAAGACACCCCAAACCGCCCGCCAGCGCCCGTGTAGGGGCGAAGCCCCGCCTCATGGACGATCTGGGTTGAGCGAGAAAGAGATGTTTCACGAGATGTTTCACGAGATGTTTCGCGGCGCCGCTGCCGTTACGTTTTCAAACGGCATTGCGACGCAAATGCGCCTAAAACCCTCACATCAAAAAAACGATGAGGAGCACATCATGGCAAGCGTTCACATTGATACCCCCGCGGCGGCTGGCACTCCGGGGCGCAGCATCCGCAAGGCCGCTGGCATTTGGAGCCTGCTGTTCGCCAGCCTGACGGCCATCATCGGCTCGGGCTGGCTGTTCGCCCCGCTCACTGCGGCCACACAGGCCGGGCCGGCCAGCATTCTTTCGTGGGCCATTGGCGGCGCAGCCATCCTGGTGCTGGCTTTTGTGAATGCCGAGCTCACCAGTTCGTTTCCGGGCATGGGCGCGGTCATCACCTTTCCCAAGCTGAGCCACGGGCATCTGGCCGCGGCGGTGGTGAGCTGGGTGGTGTTTCTCGGCTATGTCACCGTCGCTCCGGCGGAGGTGCTGGCCGTGGTGACTTACGCCAACAACTATCTGCCCGGCATGGTGGATGCCAAGACTTCGTTGCTCACCGATGAAGGCATGGCTGTCAGCATCGTGTTGCTCGGGGTGTTCATCCTCATTAACGCCTGGGGCGTGCGCGCCCTGCTGCGGTTGGGCAATACGTTGATGATCTGGAAGCTCATCATCCCCATTCTGACCATCGTGGCGCTGATGCTCGCTTCGTTCCATGTGGGCAATTTCACCGCGCAGGGCTTCGCGCCGTTTGGCGCCAAAGGCACGATCGCGGCCATCGCCACCTCGGGCATCGTGTTCAGCTATCTGGGCTTTCGCCAGGCCATCGAGCTGTCGGGCGAGGCGACCAACCCGCAGCGTGACGTGCCCATTGCCATCATCGGCTCGGTGCTGATCGCCGGGGCGATTTTCGTCATGCTGGAGGTCGCACTCATTGGCGCGGTGAATCCGTCCGACATCGCGCAGGGCTGGGCCAAGCTGCACTTCACGGGCGTGTCGGGCCCGTTCGCCGGTCTGGCGGTGATTCTGGGCATGAGCTGGCTGGCCATCCTGCTCTATATCGATGCGGTCGTGTCTCCGGCGGGCACCGGCCTGGTGTACGGCGGCACGACCGCCCGCGTGGTGTACGCCACCGGGCGCGACGGCCTGTCCACGCCCTGGTTCGCCAAGCTCAACAAGAACGGCGCGCCCTCCACCGGGCTGTGGATCACCTGGATCGTGGGCATTCTGTTCTTCCTGCCGTTTCCGTCTTGGCAGAAGATCGTCACCTTCATTTCCTCGGCCACCGTGCTGGGCTACGGCATCGGCCCGGTGGCGCTGATGACCCTGCGCCGCAGCATGCCGCTGGGCGCCTATCCGCGCCCCTTCACCTTGAAAGGTGCAGGCCTTTGGGCGCCGCTGGCCTTCATCGTGGCCAACTTCATCATCTACTGGTCGGGCGCGAGTACTGACAACTTCCTGTTCGGCGGCCTGGCGATCATCTTCGTGCTGTTTGTGCTCGGCCAGGCCATCACGCACGGCGGCAAACTCAGCCATCTGCAATGGAAGGGCGCGTGGTGGCTGGCGCCGTATTTCTTCGCCATGTGGCTGGTCACTTATCTGGGGCCCAAGGACCTGATCGGCGGCACCGGCCTGCTCACCTTCTATCAGGGCATGGTGGTGGTGGTGATCATCAGCATCGGCATCATGGCCCTGGCCGTGTCCAGCGGACTGCCCGAGCCGGAAGAGGCGCGTGAGCTGATCGCGATGACCGGCAGGACGCGCGGCTGATTCCTTCCGCGATAGAAAAAAGCCGCCTCGCGCGGCTTTTCTTTTTCTTGTTGCTCAGCGGGGGTCAGCTCTGTCGCCGGTTGACGTCTAGTTGTTCGTAGAAGGCGCGCTTCTCGGCATACATCTGCTGGTCGGCGCGGTTGACCGCGGCTTCCAGGCGTTCGCCGGGCATGCAGGTGGCGATGCCTGTGGAAAAGCTCAGACGTGGCGACTGGTGGAACTGGTTGTTCAAGTCAATGAGTTCGAGCAGGCGCTGGTTGAGCGCCTGTGCGCCGGTGGTGTCCGTATCGGGCAGAAGCAGCACGAATTCGTCGCCGCCCACGCGCGCGGCGACTTGCGGCTTGTCCACGCTTTTGCCCAGCACTTCTCCGGCGCGGCGCAGCAGGGTGTCGCCCGCGGCGTGGCCGAGTTCGTCGTTCACCGCTTTCAGCCCGTTGAGGTCGAGCATGATGACGCTGACCGGCCAGGCGTCCTTGCGTTCCAGACGGTTGATTTCGTCGGCAAAGAAGGTGCGGTTGCGCAGGCCGGTGAGCACGTCATGGTTGCCCAGGTATTCGAGATAGGCCTCGGCCTTTTTGCGCGCGGTGATGTCTGTGAGCGAGACCAGCACCAGGGCCCAGTCGTGCTCGTGCCCGGGCATGACGGCGAACTGCATGTGGGCATGGATGGGCTGGCCGCCCAGGCTGTAATTGATGACCTCGCGCTGCTGGGTGAGTTTGCCGTTCCACAGGTCGATGAGTTGATCGGCGAAATGCACCCGCATGTCGTCGCGGAACACATGCTGCAGGTTGCGCAGCAGATGTGACTTGTCGTCAGCGCCCACCATGCTCAGGGTCTGCTGGTTGACGTCGAGCACGCGGATTTCCTGCATGCAGCGGTCGATGAATTCTGGATGCACCCGCAAAAAGGTGGAAAAGTCGCTGATGCCTTGCTCGCGCAGCATGGACAGCAGGCTGCGCACCGTGCTGAAGTCTTCGACCCACAGCGACACCGGGGAATGCGCGAACAGTCCGCGCGTGTATTGTTCGCTGGCGTGCAGCTTGCGCTCGGCGCGCAGGCGGTCGCTGAGGTCTTCGACCGAGAACAGCACCCGGTCCCAGGTCTGCTCGTGGCCGGGCAGCACGAAGGCGTTGAGCTGAATGTCCAGCCGCCGCCCGCTCAGGGTGTAGTTGACAGTCTGGCTGCTGTAGCGGGTGGCGCCTTCCCACAACTGGAGCAGTTCTTCCAGGTGCTGGTCATGCATGTCATCGCGGAAGACCTGGTCGAGGTTGGCCACCAGATGCGCCAGATCGCGGGCCTCGAACAACTCCAGAGTGCGGCGGTTGACTTGCAGCACCCGGATGCGGGCGGAGCACTCTGCGACCCGCCGAGGATCGCTCTTCAGCCAGGCACGCAGATCGGTGACGCCCGCGCTGCGCCATTGCGCGAACAGTTGGCGCAGCGCGCTGAAGTCTTCCACCCATAGCGACACAGGGGCCAGTTCGAACATGTCGGAGAGCGTGTCATGCGGGGTCGGATAGGTCATGGCGGGCGGGCTTCAGTCAGGCGCATTCAATTCAGGTGCAGTGGGCCGAATTTTAGGAAGCGTCTAGGCGCTGCAAGGCGTTTGAAGACGCAGAAATGCGCGAGGCCTGTGCATTTTTTCCTGTTTACCCACGGTAACAGCGCACGCGGGCGCGAACCGATAGGCTAGGTCTCGATGCCCGTGACTGTGCGGGGTGAGCAGGAGGAATAGCGATGCAGTACCGACAATTGGGAGCAGGCGGGCCGAATGTCTCGGCCCTTGGCCTGGGATGCATGGGGATGTCCGAGTTTTACGGGCAGGGCGATGACGCGGAATCCGTCGCCACCATTCACCGTGCGCTCGATCTCGGGGTGAATTTTCTCGATACCGCCGATATGTACGGCGTTGGACGTAACGAAGTGTTGGTCGGGCGGGCCATTGCCGGGCGGCGCGACAGTGTGTTTCTGGCGACCAAGTTCGGCAATATGCGCGGCCCGAACGGCGAGTTTCTGGGGGTGAACGGCCATCCAGACTATGTGCGCCAGAGCTGCGAGGCCAGCCTCAAGCGCCTGGGGGTGGAGGCCATCGACCTGTATTACCAGCACCGGGTCGATCCGAACGTGCCCATCGAGGACACGGTGGGCGCGATGGCCGATCTGGTGCGCGCGGGCAAGGTGCGCTGGCTCGGGCTGTCCGAAGCGGCGCCGGCTACCATCCGTCGCGCGCACGCGGTGCATCCCATTGCCGCGCTGCAATCGGAGTATTCGCTGTGGTCGCGCGACCCCGAGGGCCTGCTGCTCGACACGGTGCGCGAGCTGGGCATCGCTTTCGTCGCCTACAGCCCGCTGGGCCGCGGCTTTCTCACCTCGCAGATCAAGTCGCTGGACGATCTGCCCGAGGACGACTGGCGCCGCCGCTCGCCGCGGTTCCAGCCGGAAACGTTTTCACGCAACCTGCGCCTGGCCGAGACGGTGCGGCAGATGGCCGAGGCCAAGAACTGCACCCCGGCACAGTTCGCGCTGGCCTGGTTGCTGGCGCAGGGCGACGACGTGATCGCCATTCCTGGCACCAAACGCCGCCGCTACCTGGAAGAAAACGTCGGCGCGCTGCGGGTGCGGCTGAGCACGGCGGATCTCATTCGCATTCATCAGGCCGTGCCGCCCGGCGCGGCCAGCGGCGAGCGCTACCCAGAAGCGGGCATGCAGACGGTGAATCGCTGATTCTTTGGCGCAACACCGGGGCAGCCCCCGAGAGACGTTGGAATGTCAAGCCAGTAGCATGCTTGACATTCAAAAACAAGACGTTCACATGCCCGCTGCCGCCCTTCCCGACGCTTCGATTCTTCAGATCCTGACTTCGGCGCAGCGTCCGCTGCCGTCGCCCAGCGTGGTCGCGCTGGAACTGATGCGCGCCCTCGATCGCCGCGATCTGGGGATGCGCGAGATTGCCAACATCGCCCGCAAAGACCCGGCGCTGGTGGCGCGCATGGTTCAGCTCGCCAATTCCGCCATCTTCGCTGGCATGCGCCCGGCAGTGGCGATCGAGGAGGCCGTGCTGCGCATTGGCGTCGGCGGGCTGGCGCGGCTGGCCATTGCGATGTCGCTGATGCAGGCAAGCAAGTCCGCCGCGGTGGACGGCTTCGATCTGCGCCGGTACTGGATGACCTCCATTCAACGCGGGCTGGTGTTTCAGCATCTGTCGCAGCGCGTGGGCAAGATGCCCAGCGCCGAGGCGTTCAGCCTGGGCTTGCTGGCCGATGTCGGGCTGCTCGCCATGGTGGTGAGTCTCGGCGTGGCAGCGGTGTCCGCCGATACGGCAGGCTCGCTGCAGGCGTTGGGCGAGCAGCAGCGCGCGCGGCACGGTTTCGATCAGGGTGACGCTAGTGCAGTGCTCCTCAAGAATTGGGGCTTCCCGATCGAGCTGGCGCAGGCCGTGCGGTTTCGGCCCCTGCCTGCCGAGCCGACTGGCAACCGGGAAGCGCAGCTCGCCGAATGCGTGGCGCTGAGCCGCAGTCTGCAGCTTCATCCGGACGGCATGGCGCCAGATGCCGGGCTGATGCGCCGCCTTGCGGAACACCTCGCCCTGACCGAAGCCGATCTGCAGGGCGTGCTCGCCAGCGCGGCGCAGGACATGGACAGCATGGCGTCGGTGTTCGAGATGAAGCTGGACCAGAAGGATGTCGATGCCGAGTTCGACCGTTTGCGCCGCGCTCTGGCCGCGCCGCCTTTGCTGCTCGATCCGGTGGCGGAGCAGGTGCTGGTGGTGTCGCAGGACGCTGGGCTGCGCGCCAGTCTGCGCCAGGCGCTGCAGTCCGCAGGGCACGCGGTGGTGGATGCACAAACGCCGGCTGCGGCAACCGAGATCCTGCAGCTTCAGGGGCTGCGGGTGGCGGTGCTCGATTGGGCCGACGGCAACGAGATGGCTGCGCTGTGCCGCAGCCTGCGCCTGGAGCAAGGGCCGCGGGTGTATTTGCTGGCGCTGTCGCGTGGCATGGATCAGCACAGCGTGCTGAGCGCACTCGACGCCGGGGCCAACGATGTGCTCTCGGCCCCTGTGCTGCCGCAGATGCTGATCGCCAAAATCCAGACGGGCGCGCGCGCGACACGGGTGCTTGCGTCCGCCGAGGCCGAGCGCAGCCACAGCCAGCGCACCCAGCGCAGCCTGGAGCAGCGCAACGCCGAGCTGCTGCAGGCCGCGGGCACCGACGAGCTGACGGGGCTGGGCAACCGCCGCGCGCTTGACGCCTTCCTGCCGATGGCGTTTGCCCAGGCGCTCAGCGACGGTCAGCCGCTCTCCTGCCTGATGTTCGATCTGGATGAATTCAAGATCATCAATGATCGGCTGGGGCACGACGTTGGCGACCAGGCGCTGCGAGCCGTGGGGCGGGTGTTGCGGCAGCAGTCGCGCGGCATGGACTTCGTCGCCCGCGTGGGCGGCGAGGAGTTCATGATGCTGTGCCCGCAGACCGGCGAGGACGCCGCACTGCGCATCGCCGAGCGCATCCGTCTGGCCATTGCCGCGCCGCAGCCTGATCTGCCGCCGCTGTCGGTCAGCGTGGGCGTGGCGGTCGGGGCGGCTGCATTTCCAGACGCCGCCAGCTTGATCCGCGCCGCCGACCAAGCCTTGCTGCAAGCCAAGCGGCTCGGCCGCAACCGGGTCTGTCTGGCGCCAAGCTCTTCCGCTGCAGCGGGGTAGAACTCCTGAGAAAACGCCGGGCCGTCTCAAGTTTTCTCATCCCCCTCGGGGGGCCTGACGCGCACGC
>JAQTVS010000281.1 GCA_028706735.1 Thiomonas sp. | reverse complement strand
GCCACGACACAACTTCAGGCCGGATTCGGGGCGCAAAGACGTCGAACTTGGGTGGGCTGGCAGAAGGTGCAGCGCTACAAGCGTAGATGGATGAGCCCTCCCGACTTCACCATGATTCCTGGAGAGCCGGATGCATAGCGAAAGGTGCACGTCCGGTTCGGCGAGGGGGCACGCGAAACTGCTGGTCGCGAGATCGGCGCGGCGCGCGTGCTCTACTCAACCGTACGTGTCGACCTGGCCGAGGCCGGCATCGAGCCCTCGGTCGGCAGCATGGGCGACAGCTACGACAACGCCCTGGCCGAGACGATCAACGGGCTGTACAAGGCTGAACTGATCCATCGCCGCGCACCCTGGAAGACCAAGGAATCCGTCGAACTGGCGACCCTGGAATGGGTCGCTTGGTTCAACAACCATCGCCTGATGGAGCCCCCGGGCTATATCCCTCCCGCAGAAGCTGAGGCAAACTACTACCGGCAACTCGCCAGTCATGCCACCATGCCGGCATGACTTAAACCAACCAGCCTCCACAGAACCCGGGCGATTCACCCAGCACCGTTCTACAGCGACCGAGACATCACCAATGCGGATACCACCAATATGCTAGCGCCCAATAGGCCAACTAGTGCCCCCGCGATCTTGCTGGCGATCGGGCTTACCTCCGTATACCACTCGCGCACGCGTCTTCTAGACAATAGGTAAGCCAATCCAGAATGCCATGCAGCGCCGTTTAAGACAAGCAGGATGGCGGCCGCAGCCGTTAATGACCAGCCAGCATCCACCGGTAGCAAGGCGGCGAAAACACTGCTGAAGAACAGTCCAGATTTCGGATTGGTGACATTTGTAAATAAGCCAAGTCTAAATGCACCCATGGGTGAGATTTCCAGGCGACATCCGTCTCGTGCACGGCCGGATCGCCAAACACGTGAAGCTACATACAAAATATAAAACCCGCCAATGATTTGTACGAGCAACTTAACACTAGGAGCTGCGTGGAACAATGCGCCGATACCAGCAATTGCCAGAACTACCCACAAGCAAGCTCCGATAACAATCCCTGCAACTGCGCTGGCTGTAGCCTTTTGACCAGCTGAGTTTGCAGCTAGTTGGGCCACGAGGAGCGTGTTTGTTCCTGGGCTCATCAAGGCGCCAGTATGCAAGATCCAGATTGCGAGAAGAACATGGAACATTTGAGTAAATGCGGATTAGTATTTATTTGTGTACGACCCGGGATCGGCAATTAGTATTTCGATAGACTTGATTTGTCTTGGTGGCGGTCGAGCCGCCACCTTTTCCTTTTGTTTTGATCGACTGCCTTACTTCGAAGGAACCTAAAGGGGCACGCTAACATTGTTCACTACTCATGGCATCAACGTGAGAGGCCAGATCTAACCAAGTTTTCGGCGAAAGCGCTTCATCCAATTCGCAGGCTGTCAGTACATGCTTATCCAGTTGGCTAAAATTCACCTGCAGTTGGGCGTCGACGCCCATGCCAAAATTCATTACCAAGCGCTGCCGTCGTGAGTCAACGGCAATGATTTCCGCATCAAGGAAGTCAGGTTGGAGACCGAGTCCGGCATGCACAGCCTTGTACACTGCCTCCTTTGCTGAAAAGCCAAGCAGCTCGCCGTCCGCCACGGCACAAAGCAGGCGGCGTTCGGCATGTGTGAAGCAACGGGCTAAGGAAGTTCTCGTAGTTGTGTCGCAATCCAGGCGCTCAATGTCGAGACCTATCGCGCAGCGTCGGGGGCCCATCGGCGCTACCGCGACGATAACCAACTGGCGCGTGTGGGAGATCGAACCAGTGAGGCCGGGCGGCCAAAGGGGCGCTCGACCTTGGCGCCCGCAAGGAGCTTCCAATATGCGCGCCAGCCAACGCCCTACCAGGAATTCATATTGCCGCTGTGGCACCGCCTGAAGCAGCGAACACGGCAACTCGTCGCAGAGAGCGGCGCAAGCCTCTACGGCCCGGGCTGGATATAACCGTGCTGCCAATGCGCGAACATCTCCCGCCCAGGGGCCGTGATCTAGAGGGAGTACTTTTGCCCACGGCCACGACTTGCGAGGCGGGGTAATCATGACTGGTTACCCGGAGCGGGCGCAGTTGCGCAAGTAAGTTCGTGCGCCAATGCCTGCCGCACTTCAGCGTCCACCGACTGCAAGAAAAAATGCCCGCCGTGGAAGCAGCGCTGTTTGAATTCTCCTACGTAGTGGTGCCGCCACGCCGCCAAATCGGCTTCGGAGATTGTGGTGTCTTCGTCCCCACGCCACACTGCAAGGGACAACGGTAGCGCCACTTTTAGTTTGGGCTGGTAAACCTCGACCATTGCTAGGTCTGCCCTCAGCGCCGGCGCGCGCAAGGCGGCCAGCGCGGAGTCGACGGCGCTAACGCCTGTAGATCGCGCGTAGCGGCCAGCCATTGCAGCTAGGAGTAATTCGTTGGGTAGATGCGCCGCCGCAGGCATCAGGGAGTTGCGACACGGCGCTGCAGCGGAAACCATGACGGCGCGGAGGAGCGCTTCAAAAGCGCCGCCCGCCGCGATTCGCAAGACCAACTCATGGACGAGGATGGAACCGAAGCTGACGCCGAGCAGCACCGTCGGCTTTGGTACCCACGATCGCCATTGTTCCTGGATGGCATCAACGAGCCGCCCCAACGCGGAAATTGGGGGCTGATTGATCCAGTCCTCCCGCCCCGGCAAGCGCAGCGCCCAGACTTCCGACAAGCCGGCAGCTACGCGCAAGAATGGCACATACGGTGCCGGACCTTCGCCCGCATGCGGGAAGAGGACCAAGCGTACCGGTCCAGCCGACGCGTTGCCGAAGGGGTGCAGCAGATCCATACGTCGTCAGCCCTGATACCGCGCGATAAAGGATCTGATTGCATGTGTTCCGATTGCCAGCGTGTCAACCGGAACACGCTCGTCGGCGCCGTGGATGAGCGACATGAAATTCAAGTCATCAGGTAGCACCATAGGTAGGAAACCATAGGTCTGGATCCCTAGGCTGTCGAAGTGCCGAGAGTCAGTGACGCCTGGCAGCAGCATAGGTATGGCCATTGCTTCGGGGTCAATGTCGCGCACGATGGAAGCTAGCAAGTCGAACTGGCTAAGGTCGTGAACCCCGGCGGGGTCGCCCTCAGTCTTGATTTCGATACTGGCCGCGGCGCCAGCGACTCGCGTCAAGTGCAGCCGTACATCGTCCACCGACTGGCCAGGCACCAGCCGGACATCGCATTGCACAGTCACTTGCTCTGGCACCACATTGCGCTTGTGGCCGCCCTGCAGGATGGTCGGCGTGATGAGGGTACGCACCAGCGGCTCGAACATGCGCGAGCGCGGCCCCAGTAAGCGTAGAGCAAGTGGGACCAGCGCGGGCCACGTTAGCGCCCAAAGCAGCATTTTCGCCACAGGACTGCGCATGCCGTCGCTCAGGGCCAAAAGCATCTCACGCGCGCTGGCACTGATTTGGGGCGGCATGGGTGAACGGCTGAGCCGGACAATGAAGGCAGCAGCCTCGCCGATGGCCGTCACCCTGGGCGGCACCGAGGCATGTCCACCGGGCGCACGGAAGATGAGGTCCAGCTTGCAGTAACGCTTTTCCGCTATCTGGATGGGGAAGAAGCGAAGTCCCCCCAGACTTAGCGTGAACGCGCCGAACTCGCCGATGGCATGCCGCACGCCCGCGAAGAGCTCCGGATGATTGGCCACTAGATACGCTGCGCCGTACTGTCCGCCCGCTTCTTCGTCGCTTAAGAGCGCAAGGATCAGATCTCCCGGGGGCGCATTGTGCGCGGCGTGCAAGAATGCGCCGAGTAGCATCGCCACACCGCCCTTCATGTCGAGCGCACCGCGTCCCCAGAGGAAGCCGTCCCTCACGATGCCTTCGAACGGCGGTACGCTCCAGTTCTGCCCCTCAGTCGGAACCACATCGAGGTGGCCATACAGGAGCAGAGGGGGAGCGTCGCCGCGTCCGCGGATGCGGGCGACGAGGTTGGGTCGCTCGGGATCGAGCGCATGGAATGTGACAGGCACATTATGGCGCGCCAATAAATCGCGGACAAACTCCATGCAGGCCTTCTCGTTTCCTGGCGGGTTGACAGTCGGAAAGCGGATCAGCTCGCGTGCCAAGCTCAGCGGATCGGGCATGCCCGCAGTGACCGGCGAGGTGGCGTCTCTCAGGGCTGAGCTCATGGCAGTACCTTTCGGTCAGCAGCTCAGAGCGCCACGTCGTAGTTGGAGGCGGCGGTGTCGACCGGGATGTCGATCCAGTGGCGGCCCTTCTCGAATGGATAGGTCGGCA
>JAQTVS010000280.1 GCA_028706735.1 Thiomonas sp. | reverse complement strand
CGCCTGCTTCCTCTGGCGTTTCGCCAAGGATTTCCGCTGGGCCCACCTCGACATCGCCGGTACGGCCTGGAACAGCGGCGTGAACAAAGGCGCCACGGGACGGCCGGTGCCCTTGCTGGTGCGCTACCTGCTGTCGCAGGTGAAATGAGTTGAGTTTGCCAGCCACCCATCCAGACTGAGCCCATGGCCTGCGCCGTTGAATTTCGCGTGAACCTGCCCGACCCGCTGCGCTATGCCTGCGGGCTGCTGCGCACCGCAAGCCAGCGCGGTGCGCGGCTGCTGGTGGCTGCGCCGCAGCCGTTTCTCGACGAACTCGATCAGTTGCTCTGGACGTTTCAGCCCGGCAGTTTCGTGCCGCATGTCTGGCAGGACGACCCGCTGGCGGCGCAGACACCGGTCATCCTCTCCGCCGCACCGGATCTGCATCAGGCGGGGCGAATCGACGCCCTGGTCAACCTCGGCCCCCATCTGGTGCCGGGCTGGGACGGTCTGGGCCGGGTGATCGAACTCGTCGGCGAGCACGGACCAGACAAGCCCGCTGCTCGAGAGCGGCTGCGCGCCTACCGCGCTGCGGGCGCTGATCCGAAAGTCATTCCGTCAGGATCATGAAACCCATTCCTCCCCACCATGTCATCCTGCCCGTGCTCACCGAGCGCTTGCAGACCGATCACGCCGTGATCGAAGGAGACATTGCCCCGCCCTTCGAGGTCCAGCCTTCGGCCTACGCCGATGCGGTCTATCGTGGTCCCGAACATCTCCAGCCAGCCGCAGACCTGGGGGCGCGTGCGCCCGCGCTCGACCCGGATCAACTCTGGGCGCAGATTGCGCCAGGGCTGCAGCAGCGTTTGCTGGAACAGGTGCGCGCCGAGCTTGACGCACTGGCCCCGCAAGTTGCCGCCAACTTGTTCCTGTCCCTCGAACAAGCCCTGCGCGCTTCCTTGGCCGACGCCGTGAAGGCGCAATAAAGCCGGTTTGCGCTGCGGCGGCCCCGCCTCATCCTCCGCATCAACGCGCCTCTCCCCGCGCTGCATCGAGCGCGCTAGGTGAGAAATCCGTCACGACTTGTCAACCGGACATCGCTCAGGCACATTGTTTGCTAGTGTTGGGAAAGGCGATCTGTTCAAAAATCTGTAACTCAGTTAATGTATCGCCCTGTCAGACAGACCCTGACTTCACAACACAACACATGTCTTACTCTTTTGGAGGCTCATTCATGAAACTTAAATACGTTGCTCCGCTCCTGGCGCTCTCCATGGCCATCGGCACCGCCTACGCGCAAGACACCGTCACCGTGACCATCGGCAGCGCATCGCCCATGTCCGGCCCGCAAGCCAGCTTCGGCCAGGACAACGCCAATGGCGTGAAAATGGCCGTCAAAGACCTGAATGCCGAAAACATCGTCATCGGTGGCAAGAAAGTCATCTGGAAGGTTGACGCCCAGGACGACCAGGCTGATCCGAAGCAAGCCACCACCGTGGCGCAGAAGTTCGTTGACGAAAAGGTCAACGGCGTCGTTGGCCACCTGAACTCCGGCTGCACCTTCCCTGCTTCGCGCATCTACAACAACGCCGGCATCCCCGACATCACCCCGTCGTCCACCGATCCCAAGATCTCGCAGCAGGGCTTCAAGACCTTCTTCCGCATCATCGCCAATGACAGTGCGCTCGGTTCCGGGCTGGCCAACTACGCCAAGACCAAGCTGAAGGCCAAGACCATTGCCGTGATCGACGACCGCACCGCCTACGGCCAGGGTGTTGCCGATGTGTTCGCCAAGACCGCGCAGAAAGACGGCATGAAACTGGTTGACCGCGAGTTCACCAACGACAAGGCCACCGACTTTTCCGCCATTCTGACCAAGATCAAGGCCTCGCAGCCGGACATCATTTTCTACGGCGGCATGTATCCCCAGGCCGGCCCGCTGGTTCGCCAGATGCGCCAACTGGGCATCAAGGCCACGCTGATGGGCGGCGATGGCATTTGCGCGCCTGAACTGGGCAAGCTGGCTGGCGAAGCCGTTGCCGGCGTCACCTGCGCCGAAGGGGGTTCTCCGCTGAGCCAGATGCCGGGCGGCGAAGCCTGGAAGAAGCGCTATGACGCCGAATTCGGCGCCAGTGCCTTCCAGCTCTACTCACCGTACTCGTATGACGGCGCCATGGTGCTGGCGCACGCCATGATGAAGGCCAATTCGGTCGATCCCAAGAAGTATCTGCCCTTCATTGCCAACGTCGACTACAACGGCGTGACCAAGAAGAACATCCACTTCACCAAGACGGGTGAACTGGTGGGCGCGACCATCACCATTTCCACGTTCGACAAGGACGGGAAGAAGAGTGTTGTTGCCGTGCAGTAAATTTTGAAGCACCCAGGCACGCCTCGGCCTCTGCCTGCTGCGAGTTGCAAAGCGCTCACCCGGGCGCTTTTTTTATGCACACGCCTGTGGACTGGTTTGGAGAGCGCCAATAAAAAAGCCGAGAACCCTGCGGCACTCGGCTTTGCGCTTCGCGCAGACCTGACGATCTGCGTTACGCAATCGCAGCAACGAACCCGTGAGGTTCGTGCTGTGAGGAATTACTTCTTCAGCGACAGCACCCACTCGGCCAGTTGCTTGGCTTGTGCGGGGGTGACTTGCGGGTTGGCGGGCATGGGCACCGGGCCCCAAACGCCGGACACGCCGTGCAGAATGGCCTTGCTCAGGGTGTCAACTGCACCCGGTTTGCCAGCGTATTTGGCGGCGACTTCCTGGTAGGACGGGCCAACCAGTTTTTTGTCCACTGCGTGGCAAGCCAGGCAGTTCTTCGATTTGGCCAGAGCCAGCATGTCTTCAGCGGCGAAAGCCGACGACATGGTCATGGTGGCGGCAGCGGCCAGAGCAGCAGCAAAAACAGCTTTTTTCATTCCAGTCCTCCAGAGGGTTAAACAAAACAGGTACAGCCAAGTAACGCATCTTAATCAATTCGGTTGACGCCAAGCGCAGGAAGTCGGCGAGAATGATTCCGGTGTCAGTTCAGATTGATTTTGCGCAACACGCGCTGTGCAATTCAGTGTTTCCTTTTGTATCTTGTCGCGATTTCTTCCCAGAAAGTGCAATGTCATGGCGTTTGTCATCCTTGGTCTGATTTTTATTGTCCTCAAGCTTCTGGGCATTGCCCCTGTCGCCGCCTGGTCGTGGTGGTGGGTGCTTCTGCCCCTGGCGTTTGCCTTCATCTGGTGGGAGATGATTGATCCCATGTTCAACATCTCGAAAAAGCGCGCGATGAACGACATGGCGGATCGGCAAAAATCGCGCAGGCAAAAATACCGCGAAAGCCTGGGGCTGGGCGGAGATCGCCGGAAAAAATAGGCCCGCATGGCGGCGGACTGGCAGGTCTGCGATACACTTGATTCGTCAGGAGAGAGTTGCTTTTTTTTTGCAGCCGCCGAAGGCGTAAGCCCACCGAGGGTGTACCGCTCAGGCAAAAGGACTGACCACACCGCAAGGTGTTCCTCACTGGAGAGTGGCGCTGCATCTGGGCGCTCACCGAAGGGGCAAGTCTGGCTCGGTTGCATCCTCAATTGCAACATGTGCCGGATCAATCTCTCAGGTACCCGGGACAGCGAGGGGTTGAGCGCCGCGCTTTGCCGCCCGTTTGTTGCATGCTTGGGCGCGATGTGCGGCATGACTGGCGCTGCGCGCCTCATCCCCGCGAGAACCCGACGTGTCCGACTCCACAGCTTCCGATCTGATTTCCACCCCCCTGCACGCCTTGCATCTCGAACTGGGCGCGCGCATGGTGCCGTTTGCGGGTTACGCCATGCCGGTGCAGTACCCGGCGGGCATCCTCGCAGAACATTTGCAGACCCGGCAAAGCGCCGGGCTGTTCGATATTTCGCACATGGGCCAGGTGGCGCTGCGCGGTGAGGGCGCCGCTGCTGCGCTCGAAACACTGGTTCCGGTGGATATTCAAGGGCTGGCCGAAGGCAAGCAGCGCTACGCCTTGTTCACCAATGCGGACGGCGGCATTCTCGATGATCTGATGGTGATTCCGCGCCCGCGTGCCGATGGCCAGGGGCAGGAGCTTTTTCTCATCGTCAATGCCGCGTGCAAGGCGCAGGATGTCGCCTTGCTGCAGACCCTCGCAGATCGTTGCGAAATTGCGCCCATGCCCGAACAGGCTTTGCTGGCGCTGCAGGGGCCGCTGGCGGTGCAGAGTTTCTCCCGCCTTGTTCCGCAGGCTGCGGAACTGGTGTTCATGACCGGGCGCTGGATGGATGTGCCGACGTCCACGACGCCGATCCGCATCTTCGCCACGCGAAGCGGCTACACCGGCGAGG
>JAQTVS010000279.1 GCA_028706735.1 Thiomonas sp. | reverse complement strand
AGCACCGAGCGCGGTACACACTGGAGTTCAAGCTGGAGGCCGTTCGGCTGGTCAAGGCCGGGCAGGAGGCGTCGGTGACCGCGCGCGTGCTGGGCATGCCCAAGCAGACGCTGAGCAGCTGGGTTCGGCTGGCCGAGAAGGGCGAGTTGAAGGGCGCCGGCGAACGACCGGTGAGCGCCGAGCAGATGGAGCTTGCACGACTACGTGCCGAGCTGGCGCGCGTGAAGATAGAGCGCGACATCCTAAAAAAAGGTGAGGCCAGAAACAGGACATCCAGTGAATGTCCTGCTGGGTGAACGCGTACTTTGCAAAGCAATCGCTGTGAAGTACGCCTGGATCGGCAAGAACAAGGCTGCGTGGCCCGTCACCGTGACGTGCGAAGTGATGGGCGTGAGCGCCAGCGGCTACTTCGAGCATCAGCGCAGGCGGCGCAGCGGGCAGCCCTGTGCGCCTCGCGGTGGTCGGCTCAGCAACGAGGCCCTGCTGGCCCACATCCGAGCCATCCACGCAGAGGTCAAAGGCGAATACGGCTGGCCAAGAGTGTGGAGGGAATTGCTGGCGCGAGGGATTCGCGTCGGCAAGGACCGGGGGCAGCGGTTGATGCACACGCAGGGCATCAAGGGCGCAGCAAGCGGAAATTCGTGGTGACGACGGATAGCAAACACGATCTGCCGATCGCCGAGAACCTGCTGGCGCGTGACTTCACCCCGGTGGCGCCCGACCGGGTCTGGAGCAGCGACATCACTGACATCGCCACCGACGAAGGCTGGCTGTACCTGGCCGCAGTGATCGATCTGTTCAGCCGTCAGGTCGTGGGCTGGAGCATGCAGCCGCACATGCAAGCCAGCCTGATCACTGACGCGCTGCGCATGGCGTGGTTCAGGCGTCAGCCGACGCCGGGCCTGATCTTCCACTCGGACCGCGGCAGCCAATATTGCAGCCACGCGTTCCAGGACGCGCTCGCCAGCTACGGCATGCTGTCGTCGATGCGTCGCAAGGGCAACTGCCGGGATAATGCGCCGACCGAGAGCCTGTGGGGTAGTCTGAAGGTGGGTCGCCTCTATGACAGGACATTCGCCACCCGGCGCGAGGCGATGGATGAGGTGATCGACTGGTTGATGTTCTATAACCATCGCCGACTTCACTCCACGCTGGGCTACATCAGCCCGATGCGGTTCGAAGCAAACTGGCACGCGGGCCAGGCAAGAAAGACCGCGTAACCGAGCAGTTATGGACTACGTCGAACAAGGGCAAGGCCACTTCATCCGTCCCCGCCCGGCCCAGCGGGTTATGCTTGATTGAGCAGACTGCTGACGGAACGCTCCAGCGCCGGCAATTCGCCGTGGATCGTCCTCCAGACGATCTCTAGGTCCACCTTGAAATAGCCGTGCGCCACAGCATTACGCATCTCGTAGGCAGACGCCAGGGGCAATTCTGGATGGGCGGCAGCGAACTCGGGGTAGTGCGCCTCGATGTTGTGGCTGGCCTCGCCGATGATCTCGAAGTTGCGAATCACGGCGTCCTGCACGAGTTTGTTCCGCACGAACCCGTCCTCATCCATCCCCGCGGCGTATTCCGCGATGCGCGAAATCGCTTCGAGAATGTGCGCCAGGTAGTCGGTCAGGCGTTGCTGATCTCGGCTCATACGGGCACAGCTTCGGCGAGCACCTTTGCGCGGAAATTGTCTGGCAGGGCCTTTGGCGTCAGCACGTCCACAGGCACACCGAGCAATTCCAGCAGTTCGTGCCGGATGGCGCCGATGTCAAAGAGGGTAGTTTCCGGCGTCGGATCGATCAGGATGTCTAGGTCGCTTTCTTCCGTGTCCTCGCCATGCAGTACCGAGCCGAAAACCCGCGCATTGCCGGCACGATGGGCCAACACGATGCGGCGAATCTCGGCGCGATGGTTTTGCAGGGCTTGCGAGGGCTTCATGGTTGCGCATTATTCCAGCTTGGTGGTCATCCGTGGCGCCCCGCGGCGGATTTGTATGTCTCTATCTGCAGCGGTTTGAGCGCGCTTGCGAGGCATTGGACACCGAATATGCGGGTCGGACCGTGGTCATCAGTCATCACGGTCCGCATCCTTTGTCAGTCCATCCACGCTACGCGGGGGACCCGCTCAACGCCGCGTTTGTCAGCGACTTGAGCGAACAGGTTGTGAAGGCCGACCTGTGGATTCACGGGCATGTCCACGATACTTTTGATTACGCGGTTGGCCAATGCCGGGTGGTGGCTAATCCACGTGGATATGTGCAGAACCAGAACTCATCACCGAAGGCGCACGCACTGCAGTTTGAGAATTCGCGATTCGACTGGGCTTGCGTTATCGACATGCCGCCCGTCTGAACGACGATGGACTCACGGCGTCCGATGACGTCTGGTTGTCCCTGAACGCCATGCTCCTCCGCTCTTTGCGAGAAACAGACCACTTTCGAAGCGGGCTCAATAGGCGAAGGTGGCTGTGCTCACGTCCAAGCCAGCTCAACACGTCGCCTCAACGCCTTGGCTCTACCGGTCCTTTTTCCTTCAGGAGCGCGGAGTTCGCTTATGGTCGGCCTTCAGTTGCGTTGAAATGGCCCTGGTTTCTTACGCTTGGTCGGCGAGGACTGAAATCGGGTCGGGTCGAAGCGGGTGCGTTGGTTCAACAGCTCCGTGCCGTCGATGCGTTCGGCCAGACTCTCGATGTCACGCGGCGTCACACCCGCCCGCACGAAATGTTCCCTCCATTCGGTCACAACATCAATGACGCCGACGACTTCGGCTGCAGCCTGCGCAGGCACCAGGCCGAAAGCCTCACACTGCGACATCGCATTGTCGAGCGTCGATTCCCGCCCATGCGCGCCGCAGATGAACTCTTGATATCCCTGCCCAGAGTTTGACGGCAGGACGTCATAGGCCGGCGCCAGTTTCAGGCGGCCATTGGCAAATGGATTGACGACCAGTAGGGCGTGGTTTTTTTCATGGTCATCGGTGTTGTCCATCAGAATGTTGAACACCATGCGACGGAAGAGCTCGCGCGCATCCTTCTGGTAGGTGTCGCCTTGGCTGATGCCAACCCTGCGGAGAATCCGCGCCAGTTCGGGATATCCCATCTCAGGTTCGTCGCCAGACGCCGTGGCCGCGCGAATGGCGGTACCCGCTGAAATGCTGTGTATCCGCCGCCGCTGTACGCGGTCGAAGCGGCGAATGGCGACAGCGTTTGCCGCTTCAAGTCGGATGACCTGAGTCTCGGCAACGGTGATGCCTGCGCGCTTGGCCAGGGTCATCGAGGCATGCTCAATGAGTGGAGTGTCGACGGGCTCGTTGTTGAAGAACTTGATGACCCATTGCTCGCCGCCGATGTCAATGAGCGCTTTGGGCTTGGCGCCTCCCAGCGGGCTTCCGCCTCCAGCAATAATCTTTGCCTCCAGCGCGCTGAGGGGCTCCGAATCCTCAATCTTTGCCACCACTTCGCTGAGCTGCTGCGCCTGCTCGAGCCGAGGCAGCGGGCTCCCAGCTCGCGGGCTGTAGATGTCCTGCGACGTGGAAACGCCGAGCGCGCCGAATCGGTCGTCTCCGGCGTAATAGAGGTACTCCATCAAGGAGAGGCGCTTGGGCTTGTCCACGAAGCGGATGACCTTCTCGCCCCAGCGGTCAGGCCGCGCATCGTCGACGGCGCCGACCGCACGCTGCGCATCTGTGTTCAGGCGGCCTGGCGGCATGAACTCATTGTCGACGAGCGGGAGGTCCTCGCTCAGCGCGAACCCGCTCGCCAGCCACTCCCGGCCGTAATGCAACGAGACGCCCTTGCCGGCCGAGACGAGCCTCAGAGCACCCACGTATCGCGGTGCGGCAGGGTCACCCAGGTACCAAAGGTACAAGTCGTCCAGGCGCATCTCAGTACCTCAGTACTTCACTTTGGCAGAGGAGTCAGCGGCGCGCAGGCGCGCTTCCGCGGAAGCCAAAGCACGCGCACGTCCCAACTCGATGGCCTCGCGGACATCCATTTCGAGAGCGCCTTGGTCGTGCTCGGGCGCCGCGAGGTTTCGCAGCTCACCGTCCCGCTGGATAAGCCAGAGCGCAGTTGCGACGATGCCAATACCGACCGAAGGGTCCCCAGCTTCGAGCCGTTGAAGGGTCGGCACAGAAACGCCCAGGCGCTGCGCCCAGGACCTCAACGATTCTTTTCGGCGCAAGCGGGCTACGGCCAGGTCGGCGCCCAGCTTTTCGATAGCCCCCGCGGTGGCTGGCGGAAGCTGGAGGAGGGCACGGGCTGTCTTTGGCATGAATATAGATTATGACATAAATAGCCTATTTGTCAATTTCTATATGAACATAAAGCACTC
>JAQTVS010000278.1 GCA_028706735.1 Thiomonas sp. | reverse complement strand
GAACTTCCTCAATAGCCCTCGCCAAGAGGATGGAGGCCAGAGCGCGCCTATCAAACAGCCGGGCCAGGAGAGCAGCCAGGAGCCCCGCCACACGAGAGGCGGCACGCGACTCGCGCGGTAGCTCGTGCTGCGTCATTGAGGCCCAGAATGCGTCAGCGAACTCAGGCGTGCCAGGCTCAAGGGCCAGCACTGCTGAAACCGCCGCCTCATCTATGGGGCGCAGCAGGTCAGTGTCGTCGTCGAGTTCCAGGTCCATGCCTGCAGCTTACCCAACTCAACCTAGGCATGCAAGCACAAAATTCAAAAAATCTCTTTTATAACAACAACTTGTATGATTACATGCATCGGTATTTCTGGTGCAATTCTTGGTGCAAATTTGGTGCACTGAACTGTGAAACCAGACTGAACGCCAACGAACGCTATTGAACCCAAGAAAACAAAAAAGCCCTGACGAATCAGGGCTTTGGTGTAATCTGGCGGAGACGGAGGGATTCGAACCCTCGATGCGCTTTTGGCACATACTCCCTTAGCAGGGGAGCACCTTCGGCCACTCGGTCACGTCTCCGTTGCTCTCGGCAGTCCATTTTGAGGACGCTTTCAGCAAAGTCAGCAATTATTACATGCAATCGGCCGCCGCTGCCCGTACAGCGAAAACTTTCGGTCTCAGGCCGTTTGTTCCAGATCGAATGCCTTGTGCAAGGAGCGCACGGCAAGTTCCATGTACTTTTCGTCAATCACCACCGAGACCTTGATTTCCGAAGTGGAAATCATTTGGATGTTGATACCTTCCTCGGACAAGGTGCGAAACATCTTGCTGGCCACGCCGGCATGCGAGCGCATGCCCATGCCAACGATGGAGACCTTGCAGACTTTCGGGTCGCCAAGAATTTCCTTGGCGCCGATGTGGGCCTGTACCGTGGTCTTGAGGATGTCGAGCGCGCGGGCGTAGTCACCCCGGCCCACGGTGAAGGTGAAGTCGGTGAAACCGGCCACGCTCTGGTTTTGCAGAATCATGTCGACTTCGATGTTGGCCTCGCCTACGGCGCTGAGAATCTGGTAGGCGATGCCGGGACGGTCGGGCACGCCGACCACGATGATCTTGGCTTCGTCCCGGGCAAAGGCGATGCCCGACACCACGGCTTGTTCCATGTTTTCGTCTTCCTCAAAGGTGATGAGCGTGCCGCTGCGCGACTCTTGTTCCAGCGGCAGGTCCCACGGGGTCAAGCTGGAGAGCACGCGCAGGCGAACCTTGTACTTACCTGCGAACTCCACCGAGCGGATTTGCAGCACTTTGGAGCCGAGGCTGGCCATTTCCAGCATTTCCTCGAAGGTGATGGTGTCGAGCCTGCGGGCTTCGGGCACGATACGCGGGTCGGTGGTGTAGACGCCGTCGACATCGGTGTAGATCTGGCATTCATCGGCCAGCAGCGCCGCGGCCAGCGCCACGCCGGAGGTGTCTGAGCCGCCGCGTCCCAAGGTGGTGATGTTGCCGTGGACATCCACGCCCTGAAAGCCTGCCACGACTGGGATGATGCCCTGAGCGAGATCGGCCTTGAGCCTGTCGGCGTCGATGGATTCGATCCGCGCCTTTGTGAATGCGCTGTCGGTGTGCACCGCAATCTGCGCGCCGGTGTAGCTGCGGGCTTTGCGCCCCAGCGCCTGCAGAGCCATGGACAAAAGCCCGATGGTGACCTGCTCGCCAGTCGAAGCCACGACGTCGAGCTCGCGCGGATCGGGCTGGGGCTGAATTTCTTTGGCCAGCGCGATCAGGCGATTGGTTTCACCCGACATGGCCGACACCACCACCACGACCTGATACCCCGCTTCGTGCCACTTGGCCACGCGCCGTGCGACGTTTTTGATCCGTTCGGCAGACCCCACCGAGGTGCCGCCGTATTTCTGGACGATGAGTGCCATGAGAAATGCGTTCGAGAGCTGCGAAGTTCACGTCACCCGGCGCACAACGCGCCAGGCAGCTTCACAGAAAGCCTCACATTCTATGTTCTTGCGCTGCTGGTTTCCTTCGGTTGAAAAACCAGCAAGCCACCCTGGCGCCGAACCGCGCCATGCGGCAATTGCAGTTCAAGGCGCTGGGCGCCCAGCCCGGTGCGCAGCACTTGCCGCACGAGTTCATCGGTGCGCGCCCGGTCCAGGCGCTGACCGCGCAGGCGCAGCCAGAGACGCAGCACTTCGCTGACACGCTCTGCTCCCGCCACGCGCAGAGCGGCAAGATCAAGACCATCGGGCTGCGAGCAGCGCCGGAGGTCGTCTGCCGCGCGGGACTGCAATTGCCGTTCTGCGGCGGCGCAGAGCGCAGCCGTGCGGCCGATGGTTTGTCGATAGGCAGGTTCGAGTCGCGCGATGACTGGCAGCAACTCGGCACGGATGCGGCTGCGGCGAAATGCCGGATCGGCATTCATCGGATCGACCAGAAACGTCACGTCCTGCGCGGTCAGCCAGGTGCGCAGTTCCGTGGCGCCGCAGTCGAGCAAAGGCCGGGCAAAGACAACCGCATGACGCAGCATGCGGGCTGGCATGGCCGCCAAGCCGCGCGGCCCGGCGCCGCGCAGCAGCGCCAGCAACAAGGACTCCACCTGATCGTCGCCATGCTGCGCCAGCAACACCGCCGAGCAGCCCTGTTGCCGTGCCAGCTCTGCGAGCGCCAGGTAACGCGCATCACGCGCCTGCTCCTCCACACTCTGGCCGCGCGCCACGCCGATTTGCACCTGCATCTCGGCGTAGGGCACGCCATGGGCGATGCAAAAGCGCGCGCAATGTGCCGCGAACTCCGAGGCGCAGTCCTGCAGGCCGTGATTCACATGAAGGGCGCGAAGCCGCTGCCCGCCCCAGCAGGACTGGGCCGCCAGCAATAAGGCGGTGGAATCCGCGCCGCCGCTGAAGGCAAGGCCGATACGCACGGCCTGCGCAATATCCGGGTGTTGCGCCGCGAAACGCCGCAACGCCGCGAGCGCAGGATTACTCAGCACGGTGTGCGAGGTGATGCGATGCGCTCGGCGCCAGACGATCAGCGGCCCGCGGCCTTGGTGTCTTCGAACTTGCCAAAGCTCTGCAGACGGTCAAGTCGCTGCTGCACCAGTTCGGCCGGCTTGGTGTGCTGAAAATGCCGCAGCGATTCGCCCAGTGCACGCTTGAGCGAGGCGGCCATGGCGGCCGGGTCGCGGTGCGCCCCGCCGACAGGTTCGTTGACGATCTTGTCCACCAGGCCCAGCGCCTTGAGGCGATGCGCGGTGAGGCCCAGCGCCTCGGCCGCTTCGGGTGCGCGCTCGGCGCTCTTCCACAAAATAGAGGCGCAGCCCTCGGGCGAAATCACCGAGTAAATGGAGTACTGCAGCATCAGCAACTGGTCACACACGGCGATGGCCAGCGCGCCGCCCGAGCCACCTTCGCCGATGATGGTGGAAATGATGGGCACCTCAAGCTGCGCCATTTCATAAATATTGCGGCCAATGGCTTCGGACTGGCTGCGCTCCTCGGCATCGATGCCGGGATAGGCGCCGGGGGTGTCGACAAAGGTGAAGATGGGCAGATGAAATTTCTCCGCCAGCTTCATCAACCGCAGCGCCTTGCGGTAGCCCTCGGGCTTGGGCATGCCGAAATTGCGCAGCGCGCGCTCCTTGGTGTCGCGCCCCTTCTGGTGGCCGATCAGCATGCAGGCCTGCCCGCCCAGCCGCGCCAAGCCACCGACGATGGACAGGTCATCGGAGAAGGCGCGGTCACCATGCAACTCGTGAAAGTCGGTGAAGATCAGGCTGGCGTAATCGAGGGTGTAAGGCCGCTGGGCATGACGCGCAATCTGCGTGGTCTGCCAGGGGGTGAGCTTGGCGTAGAGATCTTTGGTGAGTTGCTGGCTTTTCTTCTGCAAACGCCCGATTTCTTCGGAGATATCGACAGCCGACTCATCTTGCACATAGCGCAGTTCGTCGATTTTGTTCTCTAGTTCGGCAACCGGTTGCTCGAAATCGAGAAAGACTTTTTTGCTCATATTCACCTCGGGAAATGATCCGTTCCTGCGTTGCAAACACGCAAATCAATACGCAACCGGCAACGGGTCCAGACTCCGCCAAATATACCAAGTCCCCACTGAACGCCACGGCGCCCAGGCGGCGGCCACTTCGCGCACCTCGCTCTGGGTCACGGGCTCGCCGGCAAAGTAGGTCTGGCTCACGCCTTTGATCAGCCCCAGGTCGCCCAAGGGCAGTACGTCCGGGCGCATGAGGTGGAAGATCAGAAACATGTCAGCCGTCCAGCGGCCGATCCCGCGGATCGTCAGCAGTTCAGCGGCGATGGCCTCGTCGTGCATCTCCTGCC
>JAQTVS010000277.1 GCA_028706735.1 Thiomonas sp. | reverse complement strand
CCGCGCTTGTGGTTGGCGGCGAATTCGTCCCAGGGGTTGGCGCGGCACTGCTTCATGCCCAGGCTGATGCGTCGACGGTCTTCGTCGATTTCCAGCACTTGCACTTCGACCTCGTCGCCCAGTTGCACCACTTTGCTCGGAGCGACATTCTTGTTGGTCCAGTCCATTTCGGAGACGTGCACCAGGCCTTCGATGCCCGGTTCGATCTCGACGAACGCACCGTACTCGGCGATGTTGGTGATCTTGCCGAACAGGCGCGTGCCCGCGGGGTAGCGGCGCGACACGCCATGCCACGGGTCGTCGCCCATCTGCTTGAGGCCCAGGGACACGCGGCCCTTCTCGGCGTCGAACTTGAGCACTTTGGCGGTGACTTCCTGGCCGGGGGTGACCACTTCGCTGGGGTGGCGCACGCGACGCCAGGCCAGATCGGTGATGTGCAGCAGGCCGTCGATGCCGCCGAGGTCGACGAAGGCGCCGTAGTCGGTGATGTTCTTGACCACGCCGGTGACCAGCGCGCCTTCCTGCAGGTTTTCGAGCAGCTTGGCGCGTTCTTCGCCCTGGCTGGCTTCCACCACGGCGCGGCGCGACAGCACCACGTTGTTGCGCTTGCGGTCGAGCTTGATGACCTTGAACTCCAGGGTCTTGTTCTCGTAGGGCGTGGTGTCTTTGACCGGGCGGGTGTCGAGCAGCGAGCCGGGCAGGAAGGCGCGGATGCCGTTGACCATGACGGTCAGGCCGCCCTTGACCTTGCCGGTCGTGGTGCCTTCGACGAATTCGCCGGTTTCCAGCGCCTTCTCCAGCGACAGCCAGGAGGCCAGGCGCTTGGCCTTGTCGCGCGACAGCACGGTGTCGCCGCGGCCGTTTTCAAGCGCGTCGATGGCGACCGAGACAAAATCGCCAACGTGGACGTCGGCTTCACCCTGGTCGTTGTGGAACTCTTCGATGGGGATGTACGCGTCGGACTTCAGTCCGGCGTTGACCACGACAAAGTTCTGATCGACAGCGACGACTTCGGCGGTGATGACTTCGCCGGTGCGCATGTCGCGCGATTGCAGGGATTCTTCAAACAGTGCGGCAAACGAATCGTTGACGGCAGCACTTGGGGAGGCAGTGGACATGGGGTAAAGACTTTCAAACCACGAAGACCGTGGGGTTGGGAGTGAAAAACTGAAGCCGCGGGCGCGGATTCAGGCGGTTTGACGCCACAACTCCAGAACAGCGTCCACCGTTTGCGCAAGGCTCAGGTTGGTGCTGTCCAGCAGTTTGGCATCTGCTGCGGGCTTGAGTGCGGCGACGGCGCGCTGTGTATCGCGCGCGTCCCGCTGTTCCAAGTCTGCAAAAACGTCGGCAAGTATAGCGGGAATCCCTTGTGAAATCAATTGCTTATACCGCCGCTGCGCGCGGCTGTTGGCGCTTGCGGTGAGAAAGACCTTGAGCGGGGCATCCGGAAAGACCACGGTGCCCATGTCGCGCCCGTCCGCCACCAGCCCTGGGGGGCGGCGAAGTTGGCGCTGCAGGGCCATCAGCGCATCGCGTACGGGAGGCAGTGCGGCAATGGTGGACGCCGCCTTGCCGATGTCCTCCGTGCGCAGTTCGGCGGGAAGCACGAGAGCGCCGTCCACCAGAATCGTTTCCTTGTCAAAACGCACCGACAGGCTGCCGGCCAAGTTCGCCAGGGCGCGGGCATCGCCAAGCGGCACGCCGCGCCGCAGCGCCAGCAGCGCGGTGAGACGGTAGAGCAGGCCCGAATCGAGATTGGCGAAACCCAGGTGTTCGGCCACTGCCGAGGCGATGCTGCCCTTGCCCGACGCGGTGGGGCCGTCGATGGTGATAACCGGCACGGGCCGGGCGATGCGGGCGAAGTCGGTGAAGTAGCCGGGGTAGGTCTTGGCGACGCAGCCGGGGTCGAGAATGCGGATGTCGGCATGGCCAAAGCTGGCCAGCGAAAAGCACATCGCCATGCGATGGTCGTCATAGGTGGCGATGGCGGCGCTGCGCCATTGCGCGGCTGGCAGGGGGTGGACGCGCAGCCAGTCGGGCCCGGACTCGACCTGCGCGCCCAGCTTGGCCAGCTCGGTGGCCATGGCGTGGATGCGGTCGGTCTCTTTCACGCGCCAGCTGCCGATCGACGTGAGCGTGGTGGGCGCATCGGCAAAGAGCGCGGTCATCGCCAGGGTCATGGCGGCGTCGGGAATGGCGAGGCAGTCGATGACGCCGCCGCGCAGCGCGGCCAGGCCCAGCTGCAGGCCAAAGGTCTCGATGAAGTCGTCGCCCCAGCGCACGTTGGCGCCCAGGCGCTGCAGCACGCGGGCGAATTCCACATCGCCCTGGATGCTGTCTTGGCCAACGCCTTCCACGCGCACCGGCTGTCCCTTGCCGTGCAACTGCCCCAGCACGCCAGCGGCGAGGAAATAGGACGCCGATGAGGCGTCGCCTTCGACGGCGATCCGCCCCGGGCTGCGCAGGCGGCTGCCCGCAGGGATGACAAAGCGCTGCCAGCCCTCGCGCTGCACCTGCACGCCAAAACGCCGCAGCAGGTTGAGTGTGATGTCCACATAGGGTTTGGAAATCAGCTCGCCTTGCACCGCAATGACGATGTCCTGCTGCGCGGCTTTCAGCGGCAGCGCGAGCAGCAAGGCGGTGAGGAACTGGCTTGACACGTCGCCGCGCACGGCCACGTCGCCACTGAGATGGAAGTCACTGGCGCCAATGCGCAGCGGCGGATAGCCGTCGTGACCCGCATAGGCGATCTGGCAGCCGAACTGACGCAACGCATCGACCAGATCGCCGATGGGCCGCTCGTGCATGCGCGGCACGCCATGCAGGCGGTAGTCGCCGCCCAGCAAAGCCAGCGCCGCGGTGAGCGGACGGATGGCGGTGCCCGCATTGCCCATGAACAGGTCGGCCTGCGCCGCAGCGAAGCGCCCCGCGCCGCCCTGCACGCGCGCGGTCGTGCCGTCGCGCTGCACCGCAATGCCCAGAGACTGCAGCGCGGCGAGCATGACGCGGGTGTCATCGGAATCGAGCAGGCCGGTGATCTCGGTCTGCCCCTCGGCCAGCGCCGCGAGCAGCAAGACGCGATTGGAAATGCTCTTGGAACCGGGCAGCGCCACCGTTCCGCCCGCGCCGATGAGCGGCGGCAGATCGCGCGCCTCAGACGTCATCATCAGACGACGCCGGAGCGTCCCAGCCCTGCCGCACCTGGCTGGCGCGGCGGATCAGCGCCTCGACAGCGCCCCAGTTGCCCTGCTGAATCTGCGCCTCAAAACCCGCCAGCGCCTGTTTGTAGAGTTGCAGTTGCCGCAGCACTTCGTCGCGATTGGCCTGCAGCACATCGCGCCACATGTGCGGGTCGCCCCCGGCGATACGGCTGAAGTCGCGAAACCCCGGCCCGGCCAGTTGCAGAAAGGCGCTGCCCTGCGGCTGGCTGGAGAGCGCATACACATAGCTGAACGCCAGCAGATGCGGCAGGTGGCTGACGGCGGCAAACGCGGCATCGTGTTCTTCGGGCGACATGACGGAGACCACCCCGCCAATCGACTCCCACGCCTGGGTGGCGATGTCCACAAAGCTGTCGCTGTTGGCCGCAAGCGGCGTGATGACCACGCGCTTTCCCTCGAACAAACCGGCTTCGGCGTGCAGCACCCCGCTCTTTTCCTTGCCCGCTATTGGGTGGCAGGGCACGAATTGGCTTTGCCGCGCGCCGAGTTGCGACTGCGCCGCTGCCACCACATTGCCCTTGGTGCTGCCGACATCCATCACCAGGGCATGGGGTTCGAGTCCGTGCCGCAACTGTTTGAGCAGATCGCCGGTGGACGCCACCGGCACGGCCAGCAGCACGAGATCGGCGCCATGCACCGCACGCAGCGCCGAATCGGCCTCTTCGTCGATGATGCCGCGCTCGAGCGCGGTGCGCGTGGTCGTGGGCGACTTGCTGTAGCCCACGATGCGCCGCGCAAGCCGCGCTCGGCGCGCAGCCAGGGCGAAAGAGCCGCCGAGCAGTCCGACCCCGAGAATGGCCAGACGTTCGAACTGCACAGAGGCTTCGTCGCCGATCACGGTGTCCATGGCCTCAGTTTTCTGCATAGTGGGCGCGCAAAGCGGCGATGCAGGCAGCGTTTTCTGCCTCGGTCCCCACCGAGATGCGCAGCCATTGGGGCAATCCGTAGTTGTCCACCGGACGGGCGATCACGCCGCGCTGCAACAACGCCAGATTCAGCCGCGCGCCGGCCTGTGCGTCATCGCCCACCTTCACCAGAATGAAGTTGCCCTGAGACGGGATGTAGCGCAGGCCCATCGCCTCGAACGCCGCAGCCAGTTGCGCCTGCCCGGCGCGGTTG
>JAQTVS010000276.1 GCA_028706735.1 Thiomonas sp. | reverse complement strand
GGGCGGATCATTGGCAAGCGTTGCGGCTCGTCCGGCTGTCCGGCCTTGCTGCGCATCAGGCCGAGCGGTTCCTGCTGCGCGGGCGCATTGAGGCGTTCAGCGCAGACGGGCGGCGCGTGCGGGTCAACGGGGTCTGGATGTCCCTCGGACGCAAGGCGTCGCGAATCGGGCTGGCCGTTGGTGCGCAGGTTGTGGCGCGCGGCGCTCAGGGGCCACAGGGAGAGGTGGTCGACTCCCTGCAGCGATCGACCCCTGTTGCTGCTCCGGTTGGCTCTCGCGTGGTGCTCGTCGGTTATCTGCAGCATGCGCAGCAGGGTTGGGAGTCGCACGGTTTGCGCATCGAAGGCGCGAATGCCGCGTTGAACGCGGAATTGCAATCAGCCTCCAGAGCGCAGTCTGCGCCGCTGATCATCGTCGGCGCCTTGCGTTCTGCACAGACCGTCGTGGTCGAGCGCGTCATTCCGAATGTGGACGCCATGCAGTTCGCGCTGCCGCCGTCGGCTGCAGCGGCGCTATCCAACCCGGCGAAAGCAGGGGATGCGGCCAGCGTCGGAGGGGCTGCTGCGCAGTCCATGCAATCCTTGCAATCCGGCCAGGGCATCCGCGTGCCCATGCCCGGTGTCGTGTCGCCCACGCTGCCCGCAGTGATCCTGCCTGCTATCACGGCGCCGTCGATGCCCGTGGTTCCGGGGCCGCCGCAAATGCCATCCGTCAGCGTGCCTTCCGTGGTTCCGCCCGTCGTGACCACTCCAAACGTCGCGCCGCCGCAGGCGCCTTCCGTCTCTCCCCCAACGGTCAATACGCCGACCGTGGCGACTCCGTCACTGCCGAGCGGGCTTCAGATTCCCAGCGTTCCACGTCCATAAAAAACCCGGCGCTGCCGGGTTGGGAAGGCGTGGAGTTCGCGTCTTTATTCCGGGATGAACACCTTGCCATCCGAAATGGCCTTGAGGGTGAGGACCACGAGCAGGGCGATGAGTGCGGTGGTCACCGCCAGCAGTGCGCCGCCCAAGCCCATGAGGAAGCCGCTGCCGATCTTGCTGCCCATGGTGAGGCTGGCGATGGTGATGGCTGCCAGCGGGAAGGAATAGGCCCACCACGACATGAAGAACGGCACCTTGCGGAATTGCGGGATTTGATAGAACAGCAGCAGGGTCGTGAACAGCGCCACATAGAACAACACGCGGGCAAAACTATCCACAACGCCGCCGTCCAGCGCCAAATAGGACAGGAAGCCGACCGCCGGAGGCGCAATCAGAATGAACAGCGTGGGCAGCAGTTTGGCCGGCACCGGCGGGTGGAAGAAAAAGCGGTTCATCATGATGGTCAGCAACACGATCCAGAACACCAGGCCGACGCTGAAGAAGAACCAGGAGATTTCGGCGGAACCGTGGGTCATTCCGGCGATTGGCACCAGGATATTGCCCACCACCGGAATGAACCAAGCCGGCGTCGAATGCTGGATCTGGTAGTGCGAGTGATGAATCCAGGACGACATGATGACTACGGTGAACATCAGGTGCAGCGTAATGCCGCCCCACCACATGGCCTGCGACAAGGCGGGCAGTACATGCAAAAAAGCGATGGACAGCAGCAGCGCACTGATGGAGATGGCCGGAAAGAAGCTGATGCGCACCGGGTGGTTGAACTCGGCCTTGAGTTCGCCGGGGTAGAGCGCGGCCTTGGCGCCATAGCCCAGCAGCAGGACGACAAACAAGGCCAACGCGGCATAGCTCAGGCCGATGCCGACGCCGTGCGGCATGGACAGCACCTGCGCCGACTTGTGCCAGGCAATGGCCAGCCCGGCCGTGCCCATGATGGTGGCGAACAGGGTGATGGGAAAGTGGGCCAGCCAACTGCTGGCATGCGCTGGTTCGGCGGCTTGTGGAGTTTGTGCGGTGGACATGGCAGGAATAGTTGAGAAAAATGGTATGGAATTATGAGGGTAGGACGGGGCCCTGATATTGATTGAACGCAATATTGAAAAATTTTGATACAACAGTGTGACACCAGTCACATCAAGCGAAATCGAGGTGTCATTTTTATACTGGGAAGATGAAATCTCTCTCAGATTTACGCAAAGATTACAGCCGGGCCGAACTCGACGAAGCCCATGCCGACGCCGATCCGTTCAAGCAGTTCGAGCACTGGCTGCAGCAAGCCATGGACGCGCAGGTGCCCGAGCCCAACGCCATGACTCTGGCCACTGTGGGTGCCAATGGCCGACCGTCCACCCGTGTGGTACTGATCAAGCAGGTCGATGCGCGCGGCGTGGTCTGGTATACCAACTATCACAGCCGCAAGGGCCGTGAGCTGGAAACGCATGCGTTCGCCGCGCTGCAATTTCATTGGGTGGAACTGGAGCGCGTGGTGCGGATTGAAGGTCGTGTGGAGCGGGTGAGCGCCGAAGAGTCGGACGCCTACTTTGCCAGCCGCCCGCTGACCTCGCGCATCGGCGCCTGGGCCTCGCCGCAAAGCGCGCCGATCGAGGGACGCGCCACCTTGCTCAAGCGTGCGGCGGAATTTGGCCTGCGCTATGGCATCAGACCGCCGCGCCCACCGCATTGGGGCGGATACCGCCTGGCGCCGGACGCCTGGGAGTTCTGGCAGGGGCGGCCATCACGACTGCATGACCGCCTGTCCTATGCCCTGCAGCCGGATGGCAGCTGGCTGCGGCAACGGCTCGCACCCTGATGAATGCGGTTCAGACATTCAGCAGGCGCAGCGTGGCGGCGCCGTCCGAGCACTGGATGTCAATTTGCAATTCCACATATTCGGGCAGCTCGCTCATCGGCGTCGGGTCGGCTTCGCAGGCGCAGCCGGGAATGATGCTGAAATAGCTCAGTCCGGCCTTGACCTGCAGACTGTCCGCGCTCTCGCCCCGTTGCAAGACCATCAGGCAGACATCGTCGGTGAGCGCGTGGCTGCCGCGCGTGATGCTTTGCTGCAGCGGACGCACCAGCGCGCCGGATTGCTGCAGCTCGGCGAGCAGCACCGACTGAAAGTCGGGCTGCGCCCAGGCGGCGCGGCTTGCGCAAAGCTTGAGTGGCATGGGGAGTGTGCGTATGCGTTGGATTACGGCATTATTCGCACCGTTGACCATTCAAAACATCAGGGAGATCCGCATGCCGCAACACCTGTCACCCCATCGCCGCAAATTTCTCCAGACCCTGGCTGCCGCTCCATTGCTCGGTGCGCTGCCCGCCGCCCATGCGCAAAGCGCGAAGCAGGCAGAGGGCGTCTTGGCGAACATCGCCAAAGCCACCTTCATCGCCGAAGGCTCGGGCAAACGTGCGCTGTACATTTTTTTCGATCCGAACTGTCCGTTTTGCCACGCGCTTTATAAAAAGCTGCGGGCCTTTGTGGGCAAGGATGGTGTGCAGTTTCGCTGGATTCCGCTGGGCATGCTCACCGCCAGCAGCCTGCCCAAGGCCGCGGCCATTCTGCAGGCGCCCGATCCGCTCAAGGCGTTTCACAAAAACGAAAACGACTATGACTTCGCCGCTAACGGTCAACCCGGTGGCAGCATTGAGCCGGCAGAGACAATCAGCCCCAAGGTGCGCGATGAACTGGCCGCAAACCTGGCGCTCTACAACAGTCAGAAGCTGTTTGGCGTGCCGGTGGTGGTCTGGCGCAAGGCCGATGGCCGCGCCGACATGATGATCGGCGTGCCGTCCGACGCCCAGATCCAGATCATGCTGAAGGAGGTCCGTTAGGTTCGGCGGGCCGGTGCAGGGCGCGCATCACGTCGCTTTGCGTGATCATGCCGACCAAGCGTGCCGCGTCATCGATGACCGGGATGTGATGGTGGCCGCTGCCCGCGAACAAGGGAATCAGCTCGGACAGATGCCGCGTTTCGGACACTACCCGCACCTGCCGCGTCATGCGCGCGGCGACGGGGGTGGCGGATTCGCGCATGGCGCTGGGCGCCGCGTCAGGGTCGGTGCGCAGATCGGCCGCAGTGACGATGCCGACCACCTGCTGATGCTTGTCAATCACCGGCAGCGCCTTGATGCCGTGCGCTGCCAGCCGCTGCTGGGCCTCTGCCACGCTTTCATCGGGGCGGGCCGTTTGCACGTCGCGCTGCATGATGTCGCTGCAGCGCACGCTGCCGAGCCGCTGCTGGTAGGCCTGCGTTTGCGCGTCTTCCAAGAGACCGCGCAGGGTGGTGCGGTCGTTGTCGAGCACTTCGCCATAGCGGGCAACAGCGGCGTCGATGGCGCTGGAGAGTTTGTCCGCATTGGGCAAGGCGGCGTCGGCCGCAGGCTGCGGAGCTGGATCCGGCCTGCGCGTCGCCGCATGCCACAACAGGGCGCTGAGCACGAGCAGTGTTGAATTCAAAGCGACA
>JAQTVS010000275.1 GCA_028706735.1 Thiomonas sp. | reverse complement strand
TCTGGATCGACGATGCGGAAATACAGCACCGCATCCACCTTGACGGACACGTTGTCCCGCGAGATCACGTCCTGCGATGGCACCTCGTGCACCACGGTGCGCAAATCCATTCGGGCCATGCGCTGCAGCACGGGGATCACGAGAATCAGCCCGGGCCCTTTGACCCTCTGGAAGCGGCCGAGCTGGAACACCACGGCCCGCTGGTATTCGTAGATGATCTTGAGGGACGAGGCCAGAAACAGCACCAGAACGGCCAAGAGGAGAAACAGTGGAGACAGGATGGGAATGTTGGACATGGCGGCGCTGGCAACTTGAGAAAGTGGCTGCCAAGTGGCGCAGAAGCCGTCGAGCCGAGCCCTTGCACGACGAGAAATCAGCTGAATTGCAGGCGCTTTTTTGACGGCTTTTCGAGGATCTGGACCCTCAGCAGAACAGTCGTTCCAAAGAGCGCAGGGCGCTGCCTTGGAACTGTTGTTGCAACGTAGGCCAAAAACCTTCTCTGGTCTGTACGTTTGCGTACAGACCAGAGAAAAACGCAGATGGCGGATTGCGCACGCTGTGATGGTGGCGCTTTCCGGCGGCCGGGGTCTGGTCGGAGCTTGTCATTTCAGACGTTCGCAAAAAAGCGCTGATGCTCGACGGTGATCGCGCGCACAACGTTCGCACAGGCTGGCTCAGGGCGCGGCGTGAAGAAGTCAGCCGGGTCTGGCCCTGCTGGAGCTCAGATCAAAATCGCTCGGCATCGCGGGCAGGCCTCGAAGGGCTTGCCGTCCACAAACCCGTCGCCGACGATGCGCGCCACGCCATCAAGCCACGGCAGCGGCTGCACGCTGTTCGCATCGCCCCGCGCGTCGTACTCGCTGCGGGCGCCGGTGCGCGGCAGGCCCGCGCCGACGATGGACGGTGCAGCGAAGCCCGGCCCCGTGCGCAGCACCGTGGCGAGTTGATGCAGGGGCATCAGCTTGCCCTTGCCACGCCTTGCAGATCGGTGAACTGCACCAGCAGGGTGTGAATGCCCTGCGCGGCCAGGGCGTCAGCGATGGACTGCGGGTCGCTCGGCTTGTCCATCGCCGCGTCGCCGTCCTGACCTTACCCCTTGGCCGCCAGCAGCGACGCTTCGAGGATGTCGAGCGCCTCGGCGAACACGGCGTCTGAAATCGTCAGCGGGAACAGGAAGCGCACCACGTTGTAGTCCACCCCGCAGGTCAGCAGGATGAGGTGGCGCTTGAGCGCTTCCGCCTGGACTGCCTTGGTATAGGCTGCGTCAGGGTGGCCAGACGCTGGATCGTTGAACTGCACCGCGACCATGGCGCCCAGGCCGCGCACGTCGCTGATCTGCGGCACTTGCGCGCGCAGGTCTTCAAGCCGGGCCTTGAGCTGGTCGCCCAGCTTCTGGCCGCGCGCCGGGAGCTGCTCGTCGTGCATCACGTCGATCACGGCGTGCGCGGCGGCCACCGCCATCGGGTTGCCCGCGTAAGTGCCGCCCAGTCCGCCGGGGGCCGGGGCGTCCATGATCTCGGCGCGGCCCGTCACCGCCGACAACGGCATGCCCGAGGCCAGCGATTTGGCGATGGTCATGAGGTCGGGCAGCACGCCGGTCTGCTCGAAAAAGTGTTCCATCGCGAACAGCTTGCCGGTGCGGCCGAAGCCGGTCTGCACCTCGTCGGCGATGAGCACGATGCCGTGCTGGTCGCACAGCGCGCGCAGCCACTTCACCGCCTCGGCCTGAATGACGTTGAAGCCGCCCTCGCCCTGGATCGGCTCGAAAATGATGGCGGCCACGCGCGCGGGCTCGATGTCGGCCTTGAACAGCAATTCCACGGCCTTCTTGGTGTCGTCCAGGCTGGCGCAGTGGCAAGGAAACGGCGCGTGATAGATCTCCGGCGGAAACGGGCCGAAACCCGCCTTGTAGGGCTGCACTTTGCCGGTGAGCGACACGGCAAACAGGCTTCGGCCGTGGAAGGCGCCGCCAAAGGCAATCACCCCTGGGCGCTTGGTGTAGGCGCGGGCAATCTTGATGGCGTTCTCCACGGCTTCAGCGCCAGTGGAGAACAGCGCGGTTTTCTTGGCGTAGCTGCCGGGCGTGAGGGCGTTGAGCTTTTCGGCCAGGCTGACATAGCTCTCGTACGGCACGACCTGGTAGCAGGTGTGGGTGAAGTGCTGCAGTTGCTCCTGCAGCGCGGCGACGATTTTCGGGTGGCGATGGCCGACGTTCATCACCGCGATGCCGCCGGCGAAGTCGATGTAGCGCTGTCCCTCGACGTCCCACAACTCGGCGCCCTCGGCGCGGTCGGCGTAGAAGCTGGCCATCACGCCCACGCCGCGGGGCGTGGCAGCGGCGCGGCGCGCCTGGAGTTGTTCATTCAGTGAGTGGTTCATGGTGTGTCTCCAAAAGAGTCCCCCTCCCGGCCTCCCCCACTGCGTGGAGGAGGAGCAAAGGCCCCCTCTCCGCTTGCGGGGAGGGCTGGGGAGGGGAGGGTTCAGTTCGCGCTGTCGATGCGCATCCAGGTGGTCTTGAGTTCGGTGTATTTGTCGAAGGCATGCAGCGATTTATCGCGGCCGTTGCCCGACTGCTTCACGCCGCCGAAGGGCACGGTGATGTCGTCCTCGTCGTATTGGTTGACATGCACGGTGCCCGCCTGCAGCGCGCGCGACACGCGCACCGCGCGGTCGATATTGCGCGACCACACCCCGGCGTGCAGGCCATAGGCGCTGTCGTTGGCAATCGCCACGGCTTCGGCTTCGGTCTTGAAGCGGATGACCGCCAGCACCGGGCCGAAGATTTCTTCCTGGGCGATTTTCATGCTGTTTTTCACGCCGTCGAACACCGTCGGGGCGACGTACTGCCCGCCTGTCTCCTGCAGCGCGCGGCAGCCGCCGGCCACGCAGCGCGCGCCCTCGTCCACGCCCGACTGGATATAGCCGAGCACAGTCTGCGTCTGAGTTTCATCGACCAGCGCGCCGAGCACGGTGCTGGCATCCAGCGGATCGGCCGGGTGGTATTGCGGGGTGAGCGCAGCGAGCTTCTCGACGAAGGCATCGGCAATGCTGTCCTGCACCAGCAGCCGCGAGGGCGCGTTGCAGCTCTCGCCCTGGTTGTAGAACATGCTGCCGATGGCCGTGGCCGCCGCGCGGTCGAGATCGTCGAAGTCGGCGAAGATGATGTTGGCCGACTTTCCGCCGAGTTCGTTGTACACGCGCTTCAAGTTGCTGCGGCTGGAATAGTCGAGCATGCGGCGGCCGGTGCGGGTGGAGCCGGTAAAGCCGATGGCGTCCACGTCCATGTGCAAGGCCAGCGCTTCACCGGCCTCATGGCCGAAGCCCGGCACCACGTTGAACACGCCCTCTGGCAGCCCGGCCTCCAATGCCAGTTCGGCCAGGCGCAGCGCGGTGAGCGGCGATTTTTCCGAGGGCTTGAGCACCACGCTGTTGCCCGCGGCCAGCGCGGGACCCAGCTTCCACGAGGCCATCAGCATGGGGTAGTTCCAGGGCACGATGGCGCCGACCACGCCGATGGCCTGGCGCGTGATGAGCGCCAGCGCGTTGTCGCCGGTCGGGGCGATTTCGTCGTAGATCTTGTCCACCGCCTCGCCGAACCACTGCAGGCAACGCGCGGCGGACGGCACATCGGTGGACAGGCTGTTCTTGATCGGCTTGCCCATGTCGAGGGTTTCGAGCAGCGCGAGTTCGTCGCGCGCGGCGCGCAGTTGCGCGGCAAAAGCCACCATCACTTTCTTGCGCGCAGCGGGCGGCTGGCCGGCCCAGCGGCGGTCGGCAAAGGCGGCGCGGGCCGAGGCCACAGCGCGGTCAACGTCCGCCGCCTTGCCGCGCGCCACACGGGCGATCACCTTGCCGTCAACCGGCGAGATGCAGTCGAACAGGCTGCCGTCTGCCGCGTTCCAGCGCCTGCCGTCGATGACCATGCGTCCGTCGATGCCGCGCTGGATCAGGTCAGCCGCGTGTTGATGCCAGATGCGATTGAAGTTCTCGGTCATGTGAATCTCCTTGGGCAATGTTTAGTTCTTTTTGAGCGCCATGATGGCGTAGTGTTTGCGCACGCGGGTGTGGTTTTCCCAGACCCCGGAAAAGCCGCCGGGCACGACAAAGGCGTCTCCAGCGTGGAATTCCTGGGCGGCGCCGTCGTCTGCGGTGAGCGTCATGCGGCCTTCGAGCAACACGCAGAACTCTTCTTCATGCGGGTCGTAACGCACCCGCCACGCGCCGGGCTCGCCCTGCCAGATGCCTGCGGTGAACTGGCCAGTGGCGTCGGTGTAATGATTCCAGGCGCGTTGCTGCGGGTCGCCGCGCAAGATGCGATCGGGCGCCGGCGCGAAGGCGTCGGGCGCCACCCCG
>JAQTVS010000274.1 GCA_028706735.1 Thiomonas sp. | reverse complement strand
GCTCGGCTTCGTCGCCCTGTCGCAAGGCATCGGCGCGGGCAAGGGGCAATGGTGGGTGGTGCCGCAGTCCGACTACGCGCCGATCGACCAGAGCGGCATCGTGCTCAAGCCCGGAGCCGACAAGCCCGCGGCCAAGGCCTACCTCGACTTCCTGCGCACCAGCCCCGAGGCCCGCGCGGTGATCGCGAAGTACGGCTACTCGATTCCGAAATAACCGGCTCCAGCCAGCGCATCAGCCCAGGCCCGCGGCCCATCGTCACCTCGACCCATGATCCTGTTCGGCCAGGCGCTCGACCTCGGCCCGCTGTGGCTCACACTGCAGGTGGCCAGCACCGCCACCGCCATCCTTCTCGTTCCCGGTCTGGCCATCGCCTGGTGGCTGGCCCACTGGCGCTCGCCGCTGCGTGCTGTCGTCGAGGCGGTGGTTGCACTGCCGCTGGTGCTGCCGCCCGTGGTGCTGGGGTTTTATCTGCTGGTGTTCCTCAACCCGCAAGGCTGGGTGACGCAGACCTTGCACAGCCTGGGCTATGAGGGGCAGCTCACCTTCAACAAGACCGGCCTGATCATCGGCTCGGTGGTGTATTCGCTGCCGTTCATGGTGCAGCCGCTGCTGCGCGCATTCGAGAGCCTGCCGGGCAACCTGCTCGACGCGGCCGCCACGCTGCGCGCGGGTTGGTGGGACCGGTTTTTCAACGTGGCGCTGCCGCTGTCGCGCGGCGGGCTCATCGTTGCACTCACCCTGACTTTCGCGCACACCGTAGGCGAGTTTGGCGTGGTGCTGATGCTCGGCGGCAACATCCCGGGCAAAACCCGCGTGGTGTCGATCGACATCTACAACCACGTCGAGGCGATGGAATACGCGCAGGCGCACATTCTCTCGGGGCTGATGCTGGTGTTCGCCGTCATCGTGCTCACCATCGTTTATGGCCTGTACCGCCGCGGCAACCGGGAAGCTGGATGAGTGCGCATGACGCCGCCACGCTGCACGTCAGCGGTCAACTGCAGGCGCGACTCGGCGCCTTCACGCTGGACACCGGAGAATTTTCCTGGCCGCTCGACGGCATCACCGCGATTTTCGGGCGCTCTGGCTGCGGCAAAAGCACGCTGCTGCGCGCTGTTGCCGGGCTGATTGCGCCCATGCACGGCAGCCTGCGCGTCGGCAACGCGCAATGGTTGTCCGGCGTCAAGCAGACTCCGGCGCCGCAGCGCGATGTGGGTTATGTGTTCCAGGACGCGGCGCTGTTTCCGCATCTGTCGGTGCGCGGTAATCTGCAGTTCGCCGCGCGGCGCGCACCCGCTGGCGCCGCGCCAGATGCCATCGAGCGCGTGGCGCTGGACGTGGGCATCACGGCCTTGTTCGACCGGCGCATCACGGCCTTGTCCGGTGGCGAAAGGCAGCGGGTCGCCATTGCCCGTGCACTGCTGTCGCGGCCACGGCTGCTGCTGCTCGATGAACCCATGGCCGCGCTCGACTGGCGTGCCAAGGACGAACTGATCGACCTCATTGCCCAACTGGCCCGCACGCAGCGCCTGCCCATGCTGCTGGTGAGCCACGCGCCCGAGGAAATCGAGCGGCTGGCGCAACGGGTGGTGTTCATGGACGCCGGGCGCATCGAGCGCATCGAAACGCTGCAGGAGGCGCTCATGCGCCCGGACTCGCCGCTGTTCGACCGTCTCGGACCGGTGGCGGTGCTCGAAGGCGCGGTGCAGCCTCTGTCGGAGGGGTTGGCGCAGATGCAGATCGACGGTCATGCGCTCACCTTCCCCGGCGCGCCGATTGCGGGCGCAGCGCGTCTGCGCATCTACGCGCGTGACGTGGCGCTGTCGCGCACCGAACCGCAGGGCATCAGCATGCTCAATCATTTGCCGTCGCGGCTCGACAGTGTTCACCCCAGCCGCGCAGGACATGTTCTGGTCCGGCTCACCCTTGCGGACGGCCAGAGCCTGTGGAGCGAGATCACCGAACGCGCCCGGCAAGCGCTGGCGCTTTCGCCGGGCGATGCGCTGATCGCGCTGATCAAGACCGCGTCGGTGGAGTACTGAGCATGAAATCTGCGCAGCATACGGTCCATCCGCTGGCCTGCACCGGGAGCTGTGCGGTCAAGGCGGTTGGATGGAGCTTGCTCATCGGCGTGCTGGGCGGGCTCATTGGCCTGGGCGGCGCGGAATTCCGCCTGCCGCTGCTGATCGGCGTTTTCGGCCTGGTGTCCTTGCAGGCGGTCATCGCCAACAAGGTCTTGAGCCTGCTGGTCGTCAGTGCGGCGCTGCTGTCGCGGCTGCCCGCCGTGGGCCTGGAGCAACTCTGGCCGCATCGCGATGGGGTCATCAATCTGCTCGCTGGCAGCCTGGTGGGCGCCTGGTGGGCGGCGGGCTGGGCCATGCGTCTGAGCCGACGCACCCTCGATGCGGTGCTGTTCGGCCTGCTGGTGTTCCTGGCTTGCGCCATGGCGCTGGAGCAGGCGCTGGGTCTGCAAGCCTTGCCTGTTTTGCAGCAGGTGTTGCCCCAATGGGCGCATATCGTGGTTGGTGTCATGGCAGGTCTCACAATCGGCATGGTCGCCGCAGTCATGGGCGTCGCAGGGGGCGAACTGCTGATTCCCGCCATCGTGCTGCTTTGGGGATTGGACGTGAAGCTGGCTGGCAGCGTGTCGCTGCTCATCAGCCTGCCGACCATGCTCGCCGGCTTCGTCCGCTACCGCGAAAGTGCGGCGTTTCAGGTGTTGAGGCAGCAGCGCAGCCTGCTGGTGCTGATGGCCGCGGGCTCGCTGCTCGGGGCCGTGCTCGGCGGGCTGCTGGTCGGCGCCGTGCCAACGCAAGGGCTGGGCTTGTTGCTGTCCGCCGTGCTGGCGGTCTCGGCCTGGAAGGTCTTTCGCCGCAGCAGACAGGCATAGCCGTCTGCCAGAGTTCCTTTTTCTCATCCAAGAAAGTTGCGTATGTCCGTCTCCGGTACCACCTTGCTGTCGCGCCGCAAACTGCTGCGCCTGTCCCTGCTTGCCGCCGCACTGCCTTTGCCGCAGGCCTTTGCCGCTGACACCGCTGCCTTGCTGCTGATGGCAGGCGCGGGCTACAAGCGGCCGGTGGAGGCGCTGTGCGCCGACTTCACCCGCGAGACGGGCATCGTGGTGGAGCGCAGCTATGGCAACCTGGAGCAGATTTTTGCCCAGGTGCGCGCCAGCGGCCGGGTGGACGTGCTGATCGGCGATGCCGATTTCATCGACCATGCGCGCGGCCTGAACCTGCCGCAGCGCAAGACGCTCGGCCAGGGCAGGCTCGTGCTGGCATGGCGACGCAAGCTGATGGGACGGCGCAGCCCCGACCCCATCACCGATCCGGTGCGCGACCTGCCGCAGATGCAGTCCATCACCCTGCCCAATCCCAAGCAGGCGATCTATGGCCGCGCGGCAGAGCAGTGGCTCAAGGCCAGGGCCTTGTGGGAACCATTGCAGGACAAGCTGAAAATCGTGCAGACCGTGCCGCAAGTCAGCGCCTATCTCACCTCGGGGCAGATCGACGCCGGCTTCATGAACCTCACCGAGGCGCTGGCGGTCAAGGAGCAGCTTGGCGGCTACATCGAACTCCAGCCGGGGGCGCACAGCTATGCGCCGATCGACATCGTCGCCGCCTTCCCAGCCGAGGGCGCGCAGCACGGCACTGCGGCTAGCCGCGCGAGGTTCATGCAATTCCTGCAAAGCCCTGGGGCGCATGACATCCTGCGCAAGGCCGGGCTTTGACCACACCGGCTTTGACCACACCGGCTTTGACAACACCGGCTTTGACAACACCGCATGCCTGCTTTCACCCCCGATGCCTGGGCGGCGCTATGGCTGAGCACCAAGATCGCCCTGCTGGCGCTGCCCGCCTACGCTGCGGCCGCCGTGCTGCTGTGTTACGCGCTGCAGTTCGGCCTGCGGCGCCCGGCCTGGCTGGATGCGGCGGTCACCATTCCAATGGTGTTTCCGCCGGTGGTCATCGGCTTCGGCCTGCTGTGGCTGCTGGGGCGCGAGAGCCTGCCGGGCCAGGCGCTGGAGGCCGTCGGCATCCACTTCGTCTTCACCTTTCCTGGCCTGCTGCTGGCGGCCTTCATCGCCGGGCTGCCGCTGGCGGTCAAGACCCTGCAGACTGCGCTGCAGACGCATCCCAAGGTTTGGCACGAGGTGGCGCTTACCCTGGGGCGCGGGCCGCGCAATGTGTACCTCACCATGCATCTGCCTATTGCTCTGCCCGCCTTGCTGGGCGGGCTGCTGCTGGCGCTGGCGCGCGGCATGGGCGAGGTGGGCATTTCGCTCATGCTCGGAGGCAACATTCTCGGGCGCACCGAAACCCTTTCCCTCGCGATTTTCAACACCGTGACCACCGGAGACTATGCCCAGGCCGGCGTGC
>JAQTVS010000014.1 GCA_028706735.1 Thiomonas sp. | reverse complement strand
CTCGCCAGTCAGCCGGTCGGGACGACTTTCTGCGCCTTTTCTCGCCCGGTCGCTTCGCTCCCTGCAAGTCCTGCGCGCCAGCCCCGCTGCGCGGGGACGTTCAGGCCGCTTCGCTGGGCCTTCACTCTGTCACTTGTCCTTGCAACTCGAAATGCCCCTACGGGGCACCGGCTTGAAAGCTCGTCAACTGACCCGACCGACCGACTGACGAGAACCTTAAACACCCCGGAGAACAAACATGCCCGCCACAACCCTCAAAACACCCCGCACCAGCCCGCGCGCCGCGCCCCACGAAACAGCCCCCTCCCTCACTCCCAACGAGGGCGCAAAACCAACAAACACCGTGCAGATGACGCGGGCGCAGTGGAAGGCGACACCGCGCGATTACAAGATTTACAGCCGCAAGACCGGGCGCTTTGTGATGCAGCACAGCCCGCGCGGTATCGGCCTTTTTCCCGTCCAGATCATTGATTGACCCCCCCGCCCGGCGCGATGGCCGGGCTACCACCACACGAAAGGAACCACCATGCAAACCACCGCCGCCGCGCTGGCGGATATTGCGCAAACAGCCCGACGCGCCGCCGCGCAGTGCCTCGACCTCGCCGAAAAGCTGTCCCAGCAGGGCGACTTCGACGCCGCCGAGCGGCTGCTGAAACTCGCCGAAGACTGCCGGTCCGTCGCTCGCCGCGCCGATGCAATCTGATATTGACACCAGGAGAACCACCATGCAAACCGCCAACACCACCATGACTGCCATTTTCGGCGAACCCATCAGCACCTACAGCCGCGCCGATGCCCTCGAGGACGGCGTGCTGATCGACATATCCGCCACCGCCCGCGAGGCGGGCATTGTTTGGCCAATCGCCATGACCGCCGCTGCATGGGCGGACTGCGTGCAGTGGACGGATGCCGACGAAGCCCGCAAGGGCTACACCGGGCAGAGCGAAGCCGGGCGCCTGTGGGATGTGTGCTGGATGCTCTCGGCCGTGCTGCGCCGCGCCGCGCGGCAGGGCTTGCGTGCCGACCCGGCGCATCCGCTGTATGTCGAACTGCTGCGCACCCCGCGCGAAGGCCGGGGCGTCAAGCCCCGCTTGGTGCACCTGAAATTCATCATCGGCCCGGACGATGACGGACGGCCCTGCATCACTGTGATGATGCCGGGCGAGGACTGAGCAGCTTTGCGCGCTAAGGAGCGAAAAATGAGCATCGAATTCACAGCAAAAAGCAAAGTCCGGGCGCCATCCGGCGATACGCGCCGTGGCATTACTTACTACTTCGCCCGCAGCAATGGCGGCCACCTGCTTGTTAGCTGGGCGGCAGGAGCATGGCGCTGCGTAGACTGGTGGAGCGGCATTCCAGCGCGATCTGGCGACGATGCGGAAAGCGCGGACATGCGCGAAGCGGAAGCGCAAGCACGGGCGATGTACGAAGCAGAGCACGGCGCGCCGCGACTGCAGCTTGTGGCATAACAAGGAGCAAATGATGGAAACAGATCAGGCGAAGCTATGGTTTACGAAACACGCACCAACGCGCGCCGCGCAGGACGCCGCCGCCGATGCGCTGCCGGAGATCGGGCTGGGCCGGCGCCCCGTCGCGACTGCACATCACGAAGCCGCGCACGCTGTAATCGGGCGACTGCTGGGCGCAGACGTGCAGCGGATTTACCTTACACCGACTGGTGGGCAATGCGATTCGCTGACTTACGGCGGCTGGATGGACCGCGACGATGCTATTTCGTTGCTTGCAGGGCCGATTGCTAGCTTCCGCATCCTAAAAAAATACAAAACCCTGATTTTTGTTGAGTCGCAAGATTGCAGACTAGCGCAATTGATCTTCCCGCAGTGGGAGGACTACGAGCGCGCGGAAAAAGAAGCGCGGAGCATGGTGCACGAAAACTGGCTAGAAATCGTGCAGGTTGCCCGGCGCTTGCTAGCTGCGCCAGAGCCGATTTTGCGAGGCGCGGCGATATGGGAGGACTGAGCCCCGCCCGGAGTCCTTGATTTTCAACGCTTCCACCCCCCCCGCCCACTTCCAGCCCGCGCAAATGCGGGCTTTTTTTCGCGTTGTTGATAATAGGCGTTATCTTTAACGGGAAGTCGAATTGCGCCGCATCGTCATGGGTTATACCGCAAGATCTAGCGGCAGATCGGAAATATCCTTGAGCCGTTTGCTTTCAACCATCACTGCCAGCATGTCAGCCGCATCACCCATGCCTAGTGCATTGATTGTGGCCTGCAATTCATATAGGGCGAAGTGATACACGCAGTCAATGTCCCCGGTTCCCAAGGCAATAGAGGCCAATCGACTCGGCGTCGGCTCGGCCGTCACGACCACAATATGCGGCAGACGGCCCTTGCGATTGCGCACCAGATTCAACGCTTCTGATCTGGCGTTTTGCGCCCTGTCGCTGCGGATCGTCCACTTACAGGAGATGCTCGCGTGCAGTAGCGGCAGTCCACCGTTTTTCTTCCGCAGACTGGCGAGCGTGGTCACGTTGTCATCGACCAAGACTGCAGGCGCATTGATGATGCTGTCCTCAATGGTGTCGCGCACCACCACGATATCCGGCGTGATGGTGTAGTCACTCCCCAGGGCGGCGGCCAGTTCGGCGTCAGCCTTGGCAGCTCGATCCAGGGCGATTAGGTGCGCGTATTGTTCGTACCTAGCGATTTCCAGGCGATTGCGACCGGTCACTTGATGCACGTCCCAGGTGCCGGGGCGCAGGTGCCCGAGTCTAAGGAAGGTTTCGCGCACGAAACCGGCACAGATGCTCTCGAACTGATTGCCCGATGTTTGACCTGCGATCCGCTCCCCGACGGTTTCGGCTTTAAGCAGTTCGGCAATACCCTTGGCAATCGCTTTGCTCGTGGTGTTGCTGCTGTCGGCGTTGCTGACGACTCCTGTGCTGTTGATCGTCAAGGTCGATTCAAGCAGCGTGGCATGGAACGCCTTGCGGGCTTCCTCGAATTCTGCGGCCATGGTCATCAAGCCACTTTGAAGATGCGCTTCACGGATAGAGCCGCAAAAATCTGGCGCCCCACTGCTGCGGCGACCGGAGCGGGAAAGGCGTTACCGATCTGACGATATGCCGCGGTCTTGCGTCCTGAAAACTGCCAGTCATCCGGGAAGCCCTGAATACGTGCTGTCATGCGCGGGGTAAGGCGTGGCATGCCAACGAAGTCGCGCGGCGGTGCATCGTCCCACAAACCCATCCCATCGACGCCCAGGGCGGCCCAGGCGCGCTTTGCTCGGGTTGGACCAAGGTCGGGCCCTCCATGTTTCTTAGAGCCTCCTACCAAGGTCGGCGCAATGGCGCTGGCCTGCTCACGCCAGCGGTTGGCATCGCGCCATCCATTGGCCTTCATGAGATCGTATAGCAGTTCGCCCACTGTTGGCGGCTCGGTCTTGAGTGGATCGGGCCAGGAGAAACCTGCGGCCAGGTCCTTGCGTATGCCCACGAACACCACACGCGGGCGCAACTGGGACACACCAAAGTCGGAGGCATTGAGCAGACGCCAGCCAGGGACATAGCCCAGCTTTTTGAGCTGCTTCTCCACCTTGCTCCGGTAGTCATCAAAGACTGCATCCAGCAAGCCGCGCACATTCTCAAGCATCACCGCTTGTGGTCGACATTCGTCGATCAGACGGATCGCTTCGGGGAATAGATCACGTTCATCGTCTGCACCGAGCTGCTTTCCCGCCTTGGAAAACGGCGGGCATGGCACGCCGCCGGCTACAAGATCAATTCCCTTGTAGGAACTGCTGCTGAATTGGCGTAAATCGCCTTCGATCACGTTCCAATCGGGGCGGTTCAGGCTGAGCGTGGCGCATGCATGCGACTCAATTTCAACAAGCGCAGCGTGATGAAAGCCAGCCATTTCTAGGCCAAGAGCTTGTCCACCTGCTCCGGTGCAAATTTCAAGCGAGGTGAATTGGTTCATGCCGAGTGTCTTCACGAGTATTTGCGGATTTTAGGGGCTAATGGCACACCAGCTTTAGCGCAAGTTTTCCGGTTTTTCTCAAAGATGAGTGGGTGAGCTACTCAATCCACGCGCTGGCTTTCGCCGCGCTGGGTCTTGCGCCTGTCGGAGCCTTCGCAGGACCCATGGGCACTGCTGAGTGCCCTGGCGCGGCTGCTGGACTGGCTCGCCATCAGGAAGAAGGGGGCGATCTGCTGCGCATCAGGGGACTGACCTCTCGACGTGGCTTTGTTCGCTCTGCTGGGTGCCATCACTGGGCAGAGGGCTTCAAACACCCCACCCTGGCCCCGAAGGGGTGGCTACTGGCGTGACTATCCTTTTTTATCGTCCGGTACGTTCGGCACGCGGCGCACGAAAAATGCCCGAATTACTGCAGCGGTAGGCATCGCAGCAAGAAAACCGGCTGCAACGTTGTTGCCAATCTTCGCAAGGTAAACCGAGCCAATGATGCAGGCCGCAGCAATCACAAAGCCAAAGACTTGCCCCCAAAAATCGCTGCGGAACACCGCTTTGTTTTGGCTGTCCGCGATGTCAAGCTGCCTACTCTGCGCCTCAATATTGGCTTCCAAGGCTTGGGATTCCATCGTGCGGCGATGAATGGATTCGTCTTCGACCCATTGAATCATTCGGGGCGCCGTTCCAGGGACGAGCGTATCCAGTTTTTGGAGTATGTCAGGATGGGGAATCGGGCCAGAATAGACCTGCGACTGAACTTGGACCTGCGCAATCGGCCCAAAGGAGGGTGGGTGCGGAGGAAAGGCAGATTTAACGGCGCTTGCGGTGGCGCTTTGAGGCGCTACTTGGCCTTGTTGTTTGTTGGGCGTTGCCATGAGCAGAGACGACGTTAGCGAGGTCCGTGCCGATGCGATGCCAATCCGCAGCGAGGACTTGTTGTGTAGGGACGGCGCGCGGGGCTTCAACTGCAGGGATGGTAGGCAGTTCCGGCGCTCTCCAATCCGAGAAGATCATGATCGGCGCAGCAAGGCCCTTCCAAAAGCCGTGCATGAATGACTGCCGAGGCAAGTCTGAAAGATTCAATAGATACATGATTTTTTAAGTATAGCAATCAAATCTAACCGAGCTTCTTCGCCAGCTTGCGCGCCTCGATGTGCGTGTACCGCTTGAGCATGGACAAGCTCTTGTGTCCCGTCATGCTGGCCACTTCCATGACGCCCAGGCCCTTTTCGAACAGCCGCGACGTGGCCTCATGGCGCAGGTCATGGAAGCGCAGATCGGCCAGGAAGGCCGGGTCTGGCTTGACCCCTTGCGCGGTGCAGTCGGCTTCGTATAGCTTGCGCGCGCTGGATTTACAGCGCGTCCATGTCTTTTCGAAGCTGTCGGACGCGGCCCAGCCGAACACCCTGCCATCAATCCGGCGCGGCAGGCTTTGCAAGGTGGCCACGGCGACGCTGGACAGCGCCACAGTCCGACTCTCGCCGTTCTTGGTGTCCACCAGGTGCGCAGTGCGTTCGCGCAGGTCTATGCGTGACCATTCCAGCCCGAGCAGTTCGCCCAGGCGCATGCTGGACTCCACCGCCAGCGCGATGATTTGCGGCAGTCCACCAATGCGGGAGCGGGCTTGCCGCGCCGCGCGCAGCAGATAGTCCATCTCACCGAGCCGCAGCCGCCGCGCACGCGCGCGGGCTGGCGCTGGCTTGCGCACAGACCGGCAAGGATTGCCGGACGGCAGCGCGATGCTCAAATCTTTCTCACAGAAGCTAAACACAGCGGACAGCACAGCCAGGTACCGCAGCGCAGTCGCAGAAGCAAGCCCGCCAGCGATCAGCGCATCGCGCCACACGCCGACGTCTGACGCGCGAATGCTGGACAGGAACAGCGGGCCGAACCGATCCCGCGCGGCTTGCAGCGCCGCCTGGTTTTTGCCGGGCGATTTGAGCGCAGGCAGCGGCCCCGCTTCGTACAAATCGAGCACTTCACGGAACAGCGTCTTGCCCGCGTCATCGCGCAGCACGCTCGCATTGCCGCGCTGCAATTCGCGCTCCACATCCCGCGCCCAGGCTTCCGCGTCAGCCTTAAGGTCAAACGTGCGACTGATCGACGGCATGCCGCGCCGCCGAATCTGCGCGCGCCACCCGTTTTTACGCTGCTCGAAAAAAGCCATGATTCCCCCTAGATTCCCCCAAATGACGGGTTAAATTCTAACAGATCAAGCATTCATGCTGGTTGCAGAGCGTTTAATTTAGCATTCGTAATGCGAAGGTCGAGGGTTCGACTCCTTTCACCGGCACCAGCATTCTTTCCGCAGGCATCCTCTGCGGTTCAAAAGTACCTGAGAAATCAACCGCTTAGGGGCTTTTTGTTTCCGCAGCTTTCCGCCGTTATCCGTCTGCTTCCGGCAGTTCTCTAGGGTATCCTTGCGGGGTGTTTCGCCATCCAGCAAGGACGATACCCCAATACTCTCCGATACCAAGGTTCGCGCGCTCAAGCCCAAAGACAAGGTATACCGCATCTATGACGAGCGCGGCCTGTATGTGCAGGTCTCCACGTCCAGCACACTGCTGTAGCGCTTCAAATACACATTCGACAACAAGGAAATGCTGCTGGCGTTGGGGCAATACCCCGATGTCCCCCTGTCGCTGGCCCGAGAGCGCCCCCAGACCTGCCGCGTTCGCGTCAGCCCCCCCCCGAGGGGGATGAGAACACTTGGGACGGCCCGGCGTTTTCTCATGAGCGCCGTGAGGAAGCCCGCCAGCTTCTGGCTCGCGGCATTGACCCGTCCGCGCACAAGCAGGCGGCGCGGCAGGGAGACGGCACGTTCAGAGCAGTCTTCGAGGAATAGCTTGCCAAGCAAAAGGGCACGCTCTCAGCCAATACCTGGGAAAACAAGAGAGCGCGAATGGACGCCAATGCACTGCCTTACATCGGACACTTGCCGGTCGGCGACGTGGACACACCCTGCAAGTGCTCCAGGTGAGAAGAGCCGAGGTTGTCCCATTTGGGCTTTCCGCTGGTTCATCGCCGCATAGGCGATTGAGAAGACGTCGGGCAGAGCGGGGAGGGTGAGCACTCCCTCCCCGCTCGTGGGGATGGATGGGGTGGGGAGTGCCCGGCCCTGGGGGCGCTCAGAGGGTGTGAATGCATCCGGCGTGGCCGAGCAGCGCGCCCAAAGGGTTCCAATCCAGGCGCAAAGCACAGCCGCGCCCGTCGGCACGGCGCGCACTGACAACACCGAGCGCAACGCCGATTGGGGCGATTTGGGCGCGATCAGCGGGCATGGCGGATTGTTCACACCCTCTCAGTCCAACCGGCCGAGCAGCAGGAATTCCATCAGCGCCTTCTGTCCGTGCAGGCGGTTTTCCGCCTCGTCCCACACCACGCTTTGCGGGCCGTCGATGACCTCAGCGGCCACCTCCTCGCCACGATGGGCGGGCAAACAGTGCATGAACACTGCATCAGCCTGGGCGCGCGCCATCATGTCGGCGTCGACCATGAAGCCGCTGAAGGCATGTTCGCGGGCCACTTTCTCGGCTTCATAACCCATGCTCGTCCACACATCGGTGGTAATCAGATGCGCGCCCTCGCAAGCCTGCCGCGGATCCTGGAATTCGCGCAGATGCGCGATCTGCGCAGTGCTCAGTGGATAGCCGGGTCGGTCTTTCTCGACGCCATAGCCCTTCGGCCCCGCGAAGTGCAGGGTGAAGCCGAGCACCTCCGCTGCCTGCAGCCAGGTGTAGAACATATTGTTGGCATCGCCGATCCAGGCCACGGTCTTGCCCTGAATCGGGCCGCGATGCTCGATATAGGTCATCACATCGGCCAGGATCTGGCAGGGATGGAACTCATTGGTCAGGCCGTTGATGACGGGCACGCGCGAATGCGCGGCGAAACGCTCGACGATCTCCTGGCCGTAGGTTCGGATCATCACCAGATCGACCATGCGCGAGAACACCTGCGCCGCATCTTCGATGGGCTCGCCGCGTCCCAACTGGCTGTCGCGGGTATTGATGTAGATGGCCGCGCCGCCGAGCTGGTGCATGCCGGCCTCGAAGCTTAGCCGGGTGCGGGTGGAGTGCTTCTCGAAAATCATTGCCAGGGTGCGATCGACCAAAGGCTGATGCGGCTCATAGCGCTTGAACTTGGCCTTGATCAGCGCGGCGCGGGCGAAGACGTAGTCGTACTCCTCCCGGCTCAGATCGGAAAACTGCAGGTAATGCCGCGGCGGCGTGTTCATGGCCATGTCTCCTTTGTTTATTGTGCGGTGGCGGTCTGCAAAAAATCCTGCACGGCGGGCACCAGCGCCTGCACCAGCGCGTCGGCCTGGTCTGCAGTGAAAATCAGCGGCGGCAACAGGCGGATGACGCGCTCCTGCGTGACATTCAGCAGAACGCCGCGCTCCAGCATCACGCGAACCAGATCGCCCGCCGGGCGGTCGAGTTCAATCCCGATCATCAAACCCTGTCCGCGCACTTCCACCACGCCGTCCAAGCCGGAGAACGCATGCCGCAAGGCGTGCTGAATCTGCTCGCCACGCGCTGAAGCGTTGACCAGCAGCGCATCGTCCTCAATCACCGCCAGGGTTTCCAGCGCCGCGCGACAAGCCAGCGGATTGCCGCCAAACGTCGTGCCGTGCTGGCCGGGGCCGAATGTGGTGGCCGCAGCGCCGCGCGCCAGGATGGCGCCTATGGGAACGCCAGAAGCCAGTCCCTTGGCCATGGCGATCACATCGGGTTTCACCCCGGCCCACTGGTGAGCGAACCACTTGCCCGTGCGGCCCGTGCCGCATTGCACTTCATCGATCATCAGCAGCCAGCCGTGACGGTCGCACAGCGCGCGCGCCGCATGCAAGAAGTCCGCATGCGCCGGTTGGATACCGCCTTCGCCCTGAATCGCCTCGACAAACACCGCCACCACATTCGGGTGGGTATTGGCGACCTCCTGCAGGGCTGAGGCGTCGTTCAGGGCAACGCGCACAAAACCCTCCACCAGCGGCTCAAAGCCCTTTTGCACCTTGGGATTGCCGGTGGCCGACAGCGTGGCCAGAGAGCGCCCGTGGAACGCTCGCTCGAACACCACGATTTCCGGGCGGTCGATGCCACGCTTGTGGCCATGCAGGCGCGCCAGCTTGATCGCCGCTTCGTTCGCCTCCAGCCCGGAGTTGCAGAAAAACGCTGTGTCCATTTCGCCCAGCGCGCATAGCCGGTCGGCCAACTGCTCCTGCAGTGGAATTTGATAGAGGTTGGAGGTGTGGATCAGCTTGCCCACCTGATCGGTGAGCGCCGCCACCAGCCGCGGATGGGCATGCCCCAGAGTATTGACCGCAATGCCCGACAAGGCGTCAAGGTAACGCTTGCCCTGCGTGTCCCACACCCAGGCCCCCTCGCCATGCGACAGGGCGATGGGCAACCGTGCATAGGTTTGCATCACATGAGAAGGCATTGTCATTTCTCCTTTGCAAAAAAAGCAAACCCGGTAGGCAAGGCATGAAAAAAGCACTGCGCCACCGGGGGCAGCCGCGAATTATAGAGAGCGGAAGATGACAAAAATCGGCACACACCCTGCGGAGTATTTGTTGCAACTGCAACACAGAATCACCCTTCGGGTTAACCCGGTAATACTGCGCTGCAGCATAATTGCGGCACCGCAGCAAAACTGCCTCTTCAAGGATTACAGCCATGAGCGCCTTCCCTCACTCCCTGCAACTTGTCAAACCCCGAGAAATTTTCATCCGCGGCATCACCGCAGACGGCCGCACCTTCCGCCCGAGCGACTGGGCCGAGCGTCTTGCCGGTCTGATGGCCCGCTTCCGCCCCGTCGGCCTGTGCCGCAAAGAAGCCCATCTCGGCTACTCGCCCTACTGCGTTCCCACCATGGTCGAGGGGGTGCGCTGCCTGGTGGTGAGCGAGTCACTGCGCGACATCGAGCCAATGGCGTTCGACTTCCTGCTCAACTTTGCCCGTGACAACCAACTCGATGTGGTCGAGGCCTGCCTGACCCAAGTGACAGCGACAGAACCCGACATGCAGGATCTGGGCCTTGCGCGCGATGCCCTGCAGCGCGTGCTGCAGGCTGTCTGAACAGGCGGCCGTTGACGTTCCGGTGGTTGACGGCGCACCAAGCCCGCCCAAATTGCCCTGACTTGAAGAGGAAGGCGCAATGAAAATGTCCGCTGCAAGCGGGCATTTTCATTGAATCTGCGCGTCTTGGCAGAACCTGCACCCACAGTCCGCTTGGCCCGCGGTGGACCAATCCCCGCCTTTCCAAGTCGGATAAAAAATTTTCTGGACAAATCGTCTCAATTTGTATCAAATCATGTCCGAGCCTTTACTGGCTCTTTCAGGGAGTGTGCAATTCACCCAGGTCACTATCGACCTGGGTTTTTTTTCGTCCATTTTTCGCATTCATAGCGATCACCGGGCAGGTGAGAGACAATACAGCAAGTTCTCGCTCCGGCTTCAGCATGTCATCCCCCACTCCGCGTACCGACTGGCCCCAGTCCATTATTTTGCACAAACTCTCGCGTGTGCTTGAACTGCGCTATGACGATGGCACGCAGTACCGCCTGCCCTATGAATTGCTACGGGTCTATTCGCCGTCTGCCGAGGTCCGCGGACATGGGCCGGGACAAGAAACCTTGCAATCGGGCAAGCGCGAAGTGGAAATTGTCAGCGTGATGCAGGTCGGCAACTACGCCATCCAGCCGAGTTTCTCTGACGGCCATGACAGCGGAATCTACGGCTGGGACTATCTGCATTTCCTTGGGCAGAATCAAGACGCCCTCTGGGCGGATTACATGGCCCGCCTCCAGGCCGCCGGAGCGAACCGCGATACCCCCATGCCGGCTGCCGCATCCGGCGCGCATCAATGCTCCTCACACTGAACTACGCCATGTCCGACACCAGCCAATCAGCAAGCACGCATTTCGGCTATCAGCAGGTTGCCGAAGAGGAAAAGGCTGCGCGCGTGCGCGGCGTCTTCGACTCCGTCGCCCCGCGCTATGACGTGATGAACGACCTGATGAGCGTCGGCATGCACCGCGTCTGGAAGGCTTTCACGGTCGCCATCGCCGGAGTGCGGCCCGGCGACCGTGTGCTCGACGTTGCGGCCGGCACTGGCGATCTGTCGCGCGCATTCGCCCGCAAGGCGGGCCCCACCGGCATGGTGGTGATGAGCGACATCAACGGCGCCATGCTGCGCGCCGGGCGTGACCGCCTTATCGACGCTGGCGTGCTGGTGCCGACAGTTCTGTGCGACGCGGAAAAGCTGCCGTTTCCCGACGCCGAGTTCGACTTGGTGAGCGTTGCATTCGGCTTGCGCAACATGACGCACAAAGACGTCGCCTTGCGCGAAATGCAGCGCGTGCTCAAACCCGGCGGAAAGCTGCTGGTGCTCGAGTTTTCCAAGCCCTGGGAGCCGCTGCGCGGCGCCTACGACCTGTATTCCTTCCAGGTTCTGCCGCGTCTGGGAAAAATGGTTGCAGGCGATGCGCACAGCTATCAGTACCTTGCCGAATCCATCCGCATGCACCCCGATCAGGCAACGCTTGCGCAGATGATGCGCGAAGCCGGGTTTGGCCACGTCGATTGGCACAACCTGACAGCAGGCATCGTTGCCCTGCACATCGGGCAAAAATTTTGATCTGACGCAACGCAAAATCCATGGGTTGAACTTTTTTGTCCGATCCGTAACAAAATGTCACCTTCATTCCACTTTCTGGATTCCGCATGAAAACGACTGGTTTGCTCCGCAGTGTTCTCGCCTTGGGCCTGATGCTGACCCTTGCTCTGGGCGCGATGGACGCGCACGCCAAACGCATGGGCGGCGGCAAGAGCCTAGGCCGCCAGAGCAACACAGTGACACAGCGCGAAGCGGCGCCGCCACAACAGGCTGCACCAGCCGCCACACGCCAGCAGGCAGCGGCCACGCCGCCCGCCAAACAGCCCAGCCGCTGGGGCGGCATTTTGGGCGGGCTGGCAGCTGGCCTCGGGCTGGCGGCGTTGTTCCACGCGCTGGGCTTTGGCGGAGCGCTGGGTTCCTTCCTCGGCTCTGCGCTGATGATCGGCCTGCTCGCGCTGGCCGCTTTCTGGGTTTTCAATCTGCTCCGCCGCAAATCTGCGTCCAAAGCCGCTTCGCCCATGCAATATGCAGGCGGGCCGTCGCAAGGCTATTCGCAGGCGCCGCTCGGAGTCGAAACCCACTTGCCGCCGCAATGGTCCCCGAATGCCGCTGCGCAACCGTCTGGTGCGTCCCGCATTCCTGCCGATTTCGATCGTGATGGATTTCTGGCCAGCGCCAAGCAGCATTACACCCGCCTGCAACAGGCCTGGGATGCTGCCGACCTGAACAGCCTGAAGACCTTCACCACCAGCGAGATGTTCGAGGCCCTGTCCGCCGAATTGCAGCAACGCGGCATGACGCCCAACAAGACGGAAATCGTCACGCTCGAAGCCTCGCTGCTCGACCTGGAAGAAACCCCGGCCGAGTATGTGGCCAGCGTAGAGTTCTCTGGTCTGGTACGCGAAGAGACCTGGGGGGGCGCCAGCCCGGTGCGGGAGGTGTGGAACCTGATCAAGCCGCGCAATGGGTCCGGCGGCTGGCAGCTTGCTGGCATCCAGCAACTGAACTGATTTATCAGAGTCGCTCTTCAAACGCCGCAGCCGCGCAAGCGCTGCGGCGTTTTTCATTTGGCACGGTCTCCGCAGTGTCCTCTGCCATTTTTCGCGGGCCTTTTGCGCTGCGTCGCATTCATCGGGAGGCTGGCTCCTAGAATGCGCTAGCCATTCAATCCGCCCATGCACATTCCCGACTTACAGCAGTTGATTTCCGCTGACACGCCAATCGCCCGCAGGCTCCAGTCCCTCGTTTTGCCTGCGGTCAACCATCTGCTCACCACCGATCCGCGCGCGCTGGGTAAGCTGCGCGCGCACGCGGGAAAATCCCTCGTCTTGAGTGCACTCGGCGCGGATCTGCCGTGGGAAATCGGCCCGGACGGCTTGCTGCGCACCCCGCAGGACAGCTCACTGGCCACAGACGATGCCCATCTGCACATCACACTCGACATCGACGCCTTGCGCGACGCTGTTGCCAAGCGTGCGCCACTGGGCGTGAGCGGTACGCGAGTACGCGGTGACGCCGAACTGGCCCAGACACTCTCCTGGCTGATGGCGCATGTGCGCTGGGACGCGGAAGACGACTTGGCGCAGTTCATTGGCGACATTCCCGCGCATCGTCTCGCGCATGCGGGGCAAACCGCCATCGCGCAAGGCAAACTGGCATGGGAACGCAGCCACGAGCGTGTGCGCGATTGGTTTGCCTCCAACCCACGGGCGCTGGTCAGCCGCAACGAGCTGGCGCAACAGCAAGATGCGGTGCGCGATCTGCGGGATCGCGCCGCCCGGCTGGAAAAGCGCATCGCGCTGCTGCACAAGCAAATTGGCGCCGACAAGCGCTGAGCGCCCAATGCGACGCTTGCTCCGCCTCCTCAAGATTTTTTCCGTCATCCTGCGCTATGGCCTAGATGAAATCGCGCTCTCCGGCTTCCGACATCCCTGGCTGCGCCGCCTCAGCCGTGTGCTCACCCTGGGTCGTTCGCTGAGCGCACCGCGCGGCGAGCGCCTGCGTCTGGCACTGGAAAGCCTCGGCCCGATTTTTGTCAAATTTGGCCAGGTGCTATCCACGCGCCGCGACCTGATGCCCACGGACATTGCTGACGAACTCGCCAAATTGCAGGACAACGTGCCGCCGTTCGACTCAGACCTGGCCGTGGCGATCATCGAGCGAGCGTTCGGCAAGCCGATCGGGGTGCTGTTCGCCACGTTCGAGCGCAAGCCTGTGGCCAGCGCGTCCATCGCGCAAGTGCACTTCGCCACGCTGCCAGCAGCCCAGGGGGGCGCCGAAGTGGCTGTCAAGGTGTTGCGCCCCGGCATGCACAAGGTCATTGAAGAAGACCTCGCGTTGATGCACACCATGGCCGCCCTGGTAGACAAGCTGTGGAGCGAAGGCAAGCGGCTCAAACCGCGCGAAGTGGTTGCTGAATTCGACAACTATCTGCACGACGAACTCGATCTGGTGCGCGAAGCTGCCAACGGCACGCAACTCCGCCGCAATATGGCGTCGCTTGATCTGATTCTGATTCCCGAGATGTACTGGGAGTTGTGCCGCACTGACGTCATTGTGATGCAGCGCATGTACGGGGTGCCGATCGGTCGCATTGAGGCGCTACGCGCGGCTGGCGTTGATTTCAAGCAACTCGCCAAAGCCGGCGTGGATATTTTTTTCACACAGGTCTTTCGCGATGGTTTTTTCCATGCCGACATGCACCCCGGCAACATCATGGTCAGCCTGCAGCCCGAAACATTCGGCCGCTACATCGCTCTGGATTTCGGCATCGTCGGCACGCTGTCCGACTTTGACAAAGACTATCTCGCGCAAAATTTCATCGCGTTTTTCCGCCGTGATTACAAGCGTGTTGCCGAGTTGCATGTCGAGTCCGGCTGGGTGCCTGCGGATGTGCGCATCGATGAGCTCGAAGCCGCCGTGCGCAGCGTGTGCGAGCCGCAATTCGCCCGGCCGCTGAAGGACATCTCGCTCGGGCAGGTGTTGATGCGGCTGTTCCAGGTGTCGCGCCGCTTCAAGGTGGAAATCCAGCCTCAGCTCGTGCTGTTGCAAAAGACCCTGCTGAACATTGAAGGCCTAGGCCGCGAGCTGGACCCGGAACTCGATCTCTGGACGACCGCCCAGCCCTTTCTCGAAAAATGGATGAAGAGCCAGGTCGGCTGGCCTGCATTCCGCGACAAGCTCAAGAACGAATCGACCCGCTACGCGCAGTACCTGCCGGAAATTCCACGCTTGCTGCATCAAGCGCTGCAGGCGCACGAAAAGCGCGACGACCCGCTGCTGCGCGAATTGCTGCAGGAACAGCGGCGCACAAATCAGCTCCTGCAAATCCTGATGGCGTTTGTCGTCGGCTTCATCGCTGCCGTGCTGTTGCTCGGCGCCGTGGACAGCCGCTGGCTGCACTGGTTATTCTGAACCGCCTGCCCCCCTGACTGCCATGACCACTCCCGCATTGCTGCGCAACTTGCCAGACGGCACGCCCATTCCCGCACTCGGCTTGGGCACCTGGCGCATGGGCGAGCGCGCCGACCAGCGCAACGCAGAAATACGCGCCATCCGCGAAGCGCTGCGCCTGGGCTACCGACTCATCGATACGGCAGAAATGTATGGTGAAGGCGGTGCGGAGACCATGCTGGGCATCGCGCTTCAGCAGGCGTTTGCTGCGGGAGAGTCGCGCCGTGAAGACCTCACCATTGTCAGCAAGGTGTATCCGCACCATGCCTCCACCCAAGGCGTGATCGACGCTTGCGAACGCAGCCTGCGCCGCTTGAAGCTGGACACCATCGACCTCTATCTGCTGCACTGGCGTGGCGAATATCCGCTGGCGCAGACGCTCGACGGCTTCACCCGGCTGCAGTCCCGCGGCTTGATCCGCCATTGGGGCGTCAGCAATTTTGACGTGGACGACATGGAAGAACTCGACGCCCTGCCCGGCGGTTCGCACTGTGCGGCAAATCAGGTGTACTACAGCCTGAGCGCCCGCGGCATCGAGTTCGATCTGCTGCCCTGGCAAGCTAGCCGACGCCTGCCGCTCATGGCCTACAGCCCGATCGATCAGGGCGCGCTCAGCGGGCATGCGGCAGTGCAAGAAATTGCCCTCAAGCTGGGCGTGAGCGCTGCGCAAGTCGCGCTTGCCTGGGTGCTGCGCCAACCCGATGTCATTGCCATCCCCAAGGCGGTGCGCAGCGACCATCTGCGGGACAATCTGGCGGCCACGCAGCGCCAACTCAGCGCTGCGGACTGCGCTCTTCTCGACGCCGCCTTCCCGCCGCCACGCCGCAAACACAGCCTTTCCATGATTTGACCCAAGCACTTGCCGCGTGTCTTTCACCTCGGCACAATGCCTTCGTTCCCCGCTATTGACCTCACCATGTCAGACACTCAAATCCGCGACACCCTGCAACGCCTGCACACCGTGCTGCAGTCTCAGCCCCAGCTCGATCCAGAGCTCAAGACCTTGCTGCAAACGCTGGATCAGGACATTCAAACCGCACTGGAGCGCAAGCAAACCGAAAGCGCCATTGCGCCGGAAACAGGGGATCTGGCTGAGCAGGCGCAAACCCTGGCAACGCGCTTTGCCGCCGAGCACCCCAATATCGACCTCGCGCTGCGCGAGCTGCGCAGCCTGCTATTAGGCGTTGGGCTGTAAGGCGGGTGCTGACTGCGCGGCCAGTTGCCGCGCCATGCGGATGGCGGCAATGAGGCTGGACGGATCGGCCTGATCCTTGCCCGCGATGTCGAACGCGGTGCCGTGATCGGGGCTGGTTCGGACAAAGGGCAGGCCCAGTGTCACATTGACGCCCTGTTCCACCCCCAGATACTTCACCGGAATCAAGCCCTGGTCGTGGTACATGGCCACCACAATATCGAATGCGCCTGGGTGCGCTGGCGGGTCATGGCGGGCGCGCATGAATACCGTATCCGGCGGATAGGGGCCGCTGGCATCAATGCCTTCACGGCGGGCCTGCGCGATGGCCGGGGCGATGATGCGCGCCTCTTCGTCCCCGAACAATCCGTCTTCCCCGGCATGGGGATTAAGCCCAGCCACTGCAATGCGCGCCCGGGCCAGGCCCCAGGCATTTGCAGCCTGATGCGCGATGCGCAGGGTTTGCAGCACGGCGTCCGTTGTCACCGCATCGATGGCCTGGCGCAGCGCCATGTGCACCGTCACCAGAACGGTTTTGAGCTGCGCGTTGGCCAGCATCATGCGCACCGGCGCGCCCCCTGCGATGTGCTGCAGGATTTCCGTATGGCCTGGAAACTCCACGCCCGCAGCATGCAGCGCGGCCTTGTGAATCGGGGCGGTCACAACCGCTCCCACGCGGCCAGCGAGCGCGTCGTTGGCCGCGGCCTCAATGCAGGCAAACGCCGCCGCACCCGCACGCGCATCGACCTGGCCCAAGGGCAGATCGGCCGGAAGTTGCACGACGGGAAGCACGGGCATCGCGCCTTTGGGCGCATCGCGCCACTCCGCCAATGCGCCGAGTTCCACAATCACCGGGCCGCCGCTCTGCGGCGCAAACCGCATCGCCCGGGCTGTGCGCGCCAGCCAGGCCGCGTCTCCGTAGACGACGCAGTCGTTCGCCTCGCCGCTTGCAAAGGCCCGCACGATGATCTCCGGGCCGATGCCGCAGGCATCGCCCAGGGTGATCGCAATGGGAAGCGCGCCAGGGGAGTCAAGCGGGGTTGTCAAGGTCGACGAAGACATGTTCGAGTCCATAGTGTGCTGCCAGATGGTCACCCAACGCGCGGATACCGTCGCGCTCGGTGGCATGGTGGCCGCAGGCCAGATAGGTGATGCCCATTTCACGCGCGAAATGCGCTGTGGGCTCGGAAATTTCGCCGCTGACAAAGGTCTTTGCCCCTGCGGCCCAGGCGTCTTCGATCCAGTCTTGCGCGCCTCCTGTGCACCAGGCCAGGGTGCCAACCGGCGCATCGGCATCGCCCACCACCAGCGGAGCACGTCCAAGACCACGCGCAACCGCCAGCGTCAGATCGCCCACGGTCCCCTGCGGGGCATTGCCCAGATAGCCGAGTTGCTGCTTGCCAAAACGCCCTTGCACCGACCAGCCCAGCCGCTTGGCGAGCATGACGTTGTTGCCCAGTTCGCAATGCGCATCGAGCGGCAGATGATAGGCAAACAGATTGATGTCCGCCGTCAGCAGCAGACCAAGCCGCTTGCGCTTCTGGCGGATGACACGCGGGTCTTCACCGCGCCAGAAATAGCCGTGATGCACAAGAATGGCGTCCGCCCGCAGCGCAATGGCGCGCTCGATCAATGCCAGGCTGGCCGTCACGCCGGTGACGATGCGCCGGATGTCGTCACGGCCCTCAACCTGCAGCCCGTTTGGACAATAATCAGTAAATCGCGCGCAATCGAGCAAGACATCGATTTCGCCCTGCAAATGCTCTCTGTGCATGGTGGCCTTGAAGCGTGAGGACGCGCCGCCATGTGGGGAACTCCCACTCGGTTCCAAAATGATGCGACGCCTCTGGCTTCTATTTTCCCAGACTGTGACGATTGTGCTCGCCGCGCTGTTCGTCGTCTCCACCCTCAAGCCGGAATGGGTGCAATTTGGCCCCCCCGCATCCGTGGCGGCGGGCAAGCCCACCGTGGTCACAGTGCAGGACGCGCCCGCCGCCAGCGCCTTGCAGGCCGCACCGGGCGGCTACAGCGCGGCTGCGCTCAAGGCCATGCCCGCGGTGGTGTCCATCACCACGTCCAAGGCTCCTCGCCGCGTGCCGGAACTCGACCCGTGGCGGCGCCAGTTTCAAAACAATCGCCAACCCACAGTGGGACTGGGTTCGGGCGTGATCGTCAGCCCGGATGGCTACATCCTCACCAACAACCACGTGGTCGAAGGCGCTGACCGCGTGCGCGTCGCGATGCAGGATCGCCGCGTGTTCGACGCGCGGATCATCGGGCGCGACCCGTCCACCGACGTCGCCGTGCTCAAGATCGAAGGCCGCAACTTCACGGCGATTCCGTTCGGCAACGACGAGACGCTGAAGATCGGCGAGTGGGTGCTGGCGATCGGCAATCCGCTCGGCCTCGACTTCACCGTGACGGCCGGCATCGTGAGCGCCAAGGGCCGCGGCCTCGCCGGCATCAACACCAACGACTACGCCATCACCGACTTCATCCAGACGGACGCCGCCATCAATCCCGGCAACTCCGGCGGGCCGCTCGTCAACGCGCGGGGCGAAGTCATCGGGATGAACACGGCCATCGCCTCGCAGACCGG
>JAQTVS010000273.1 GCA_028706735.1 Thiomonas sp. | reverse complement strand
ATTGAAAAATTAAAAAAATATATAATTTTATGAAACGATTATTGAAACGATTTTACGTTGGTTTTGATTGATCGTGAACCTGGCAGCACCGCTAGGAGCCTGTCGGGCTTGGGGCGCGTAGAGCGAAAAAAGGGTGTGGGGATGGCCTACGGCGGCGTATTTGCCGCCCCATAGCCCAAGCTATGGGGCAAAAAGCCGCTGCCGCAGGACGCTGCACAGCCTTTTTGCAGCCCGCGATTCTCAAGTCCGACAGGCTCCTAGGAGCCTGTGGCTTATCGCACCCCGATGAACCGACGCAGAAAAAATCGGTAGATCGGGGTCCACCAGGGCTCCGAGGGGCCTTTTCGGACCTTCCACGCGGCAAGTTCATCGAGCGCCCGCTCCGGGGTGCTCAAACCCCAACGGTCCCGGCTGAGATAAATCGGGTAAAGAATCAGCGTCGCGGCGACCAGTTCATCGAGTTGCAGGGTTCGTTGGCGTCTCGGGTGGGGAATGCGATCTGCGGTGAGGCCCCAGCCGGCATAGAAGGGCTGGCCGTGGCAGGTGACGGCTTTGCCGCGCAACAGCGCCTCAAAACCCGCGAGCGAAGTCAGCACATGCACTTCGTCCACGGCATCGAGCAGTGCGTTCATGGGGACACCGGGCAAGACGGCATCGCACCAGTCCAGCGCCCGCTCCTCATCGACCCCTGTCTTGCGTAGCCGCGCGGCCACGTCGGGGTGCGGTTTGTAGACGATGCAAGCGTTTGGGTGGTCTTGCCGAACCTGTCGCAGCAAATCCATATTGCGGCGCAAACCGCCCGCGCCGAAGGCGATGGACGCATCGCTTTCCACTTGCCCCGGCACCAGAATCACCTGTGAGGCCAGCGCCGGCCGCTGCCACACCCGTCCGCCGACGTTGTACTTGGTCAGGCCGGACGCCACGATGCGCTCGCGCAGTGCGCGGGCACGAGCGAGCAACTCTGGTGCAAACGCGGCATGGCCCAGCAGCCATTCCAGATCGGATTCCTGACGCGCGTCGTAATAAATGCCACGCGTATCGACCACCCACGATAGCGGCCGCACCAGTTCGGCGCCCAGACCGACCGAGCGCAGAAAACCGTCTTCGACCCGCAAGATCTGCACTTCAGCGCCAGCGCCCTGCGGCACATCAGCCTTGCCCCACAGCACCAGGCAGCGCGCATCGGGCGGGACGTTTTCAGAGGCGATGAAACGCAGCGTGCGTCCTGGAAAGCATTGCCGGATTACGGGCCATTTCCAGCGCGGGAAGGCCACGACATGCAACACGCCGGGCAATTTCTGCAGGCGGTGTGCCGCGTCAGGCGGGGCTTCAAGCCAGTCAGCGGACAAGGTCAATGCCATCCTCCTTGGCAATCGGCTGTTGTTCTGCGTTGGCATGACGCTCAAGGCAATGCAACCAGGCATCGACCTGGTCGAAATGTTGTGCCCAGGTGGGCGGCGTGTATCCCCGCAGGCGCGCCAGTTGGGCTTGTCGCGCTGAATGCCGCGGTTCTGAGCGCCCCCAGACCTGCCGCGTTCGCGTCAGGCCCCCCGAGGGGGGCAAGGAAACTTGGGGCGGCCCTGCGTTTCCTTGAGAGAAGGCCAGAATCGCATCAAGCCAACCCAGACCGTCGATGGGATCGAGGTAAACCGGCAGATCGCCCGCCACCTCGCGGAATGCCGGCAGATCGCTGGCAATGACCGGCACGCCTGCAGCCAGCGCCTCGATCAGCGGCAGGCCATACCCTTCAGCAAAAGACGGGAACAGCAAAGCCTGGGCATGGCGCAGCCAGGTTGCCAGCTCCGCGTCGTTGCAGCGCGGCACCTCCCGCACCACAGCGCGCAGTGCATTGCAACGCTCCAACAGATCGACCACCTGCTCGCACTCCCAGCCGCGTTGCCCGATGATGATCAACTTCGGCGCGGCGGCGCCCAGACGCTCGACCAGCGCGCGCCAGACATGCAGCAGCAAGAGATGATTCTTGCGCGCCTCGATGGTGCCGAGCGCGACGAAGTAGGGCGGTTCAACCGGCGGCTGTGGCCGCGGGCCGGGCAAGAGCGAAAGGCCCAGATGGGCCACCAAGCGGGCAGGAACAGGCAAGGCTTGCGCCTGGGCGTAGGCGATCAAGTCATCCAGTGTGGCCTGAGAGTTGGCAATCACCCCATGCCCGGTACGCAGCATGGTCTGCAGCCGCTGACGGTGTTTGTCCACTTCACCCGCGCGGCAGTATTCCGGGTGTGACAGGGGAATGAGGTCGTGCAAGAAGTAAATGGGGCGCACCCTATGGCGATGCACCCGCTGCGCATACCGCGGATCGTCCAGGCCGCTGTGTCCGGTGTTGAACAGCAGCGCACCAGGCGTGAGGCCCCAGCGCAGCACATAGGCCGCCGCCACGCAACGGCGCAGCGTCGATTGCGGCTGCGGGTCTTCGCCCAGCAGCGCGGCAAACACGCGTTGCGACGCACCCTGCGAGAGTTGCATCCAACGCCCCCAGTGCCGCACCACCGCCCGCGCGCGCGGGCGGAAATGGTCGATATACGCCAGGCTGACGCGATCCACCCCCGTGGGGTGCTTGCCCTCCAACAGCCGAGCCGCCAGACGGGTGACGTCGATGAGCAGAACATCCGCAGCTTGGCGCACCGCTGTGTTTTGGGGGGTGAGGTTCATCGGAGCCGCCCGCGCTTTATCCAGGCCTGCGCCTCTCCAAGCGTAAGCCGGTACCGCGCGCAGTTGTACGGCGAAAGGGCATCGAGTTCGTCCTCAAGCATGGTCCTGAAGGCGTCCATTTCTGCTGCGGGCACGCCAATATCGCGGACGACATGCTGGAGTGGATGGCCCTCTCGGACAATTTTCTGTACGGCCTCGCTCAAAGGCTCACGATGTCGCACCCGAAAAGCGTCGGGTGAGCCCATCGCCTCCAGAACCACTTGATACTTGCGGATCGAGCGTCGATACGTCCAGGCAAATAACTCGACGGCGACCGTGACATCGAGCAGTTCATAAATCCCCAGCATGGCCTTTGCATAGTCGCGTGGATCGACATCGAGGAAGGCAAGCGGCGCAGAGTTGTAAAGCATCAGCGGGATATTGGCGGCCAGTCGGCTCGTGCGCTTGTTGCCATCTTCAAAAGGTTGCAGATAGGCGAGATTCATCCAGAGAAAGAACGCCGCCTCCACCGGATTTTTGATGTGCTGGGCTTTGTCAATGATGCGCGAGATCATCTCTTCCAGGAGCTGCGGCGCCTGCGCAGGCACATAGGTCGTATCGGAGAGATTGACGACCTTCGTCCGGATCGCCCCCAGACTGGCTGAGTCTGCCAGCAGGTCTTGCATGAGCAGCGCGTGCAGATTGCGAATCACGCCGTCCGTCAGGCCAGCGCTGGGCACGGCGTCAACGAGGAATTCGATGGCGCGCTTGTGGTTGAGCAGCATGACCCCTTCCAAATCGCTGGGCGCAGCACCACTCTTGAACAGCTCTTCCGTCGCCAATCGGCTGTAGGTATTGCCTTCCAGGCGCGAAGATGACCACGAAAGATCGATCAAAAGCTGCTCCAGCACCTTGCGGGCATAGGTGCCCGCCGGTTGCTGGCCCGCCATCCGGCCCTCCTGAGCCAGCGTCTGCGCCAGCCCGCGCGGCAACAGAAATGACGCATTCTGAGCGTAGTCATCGACAAACCGACGCTGATAGGTGACGGGCTGACGGGCGCCCAACGGTTGGCTGAGCCTGCCGAGGACCATGCGGGCGTGCGCGGACCACCCCGGCGAGACGCCGGCGGTCACGCGATCTGTGGTCTGCACAGCGCCGCTTATTTCCAGATGGCCGGAAGCTAGGAAGTATCGGGTGGCGCGAGCCTTGCCCTCGCGGACAAGCGCGTTTTCCTGAACGAGCTTGTCCAGCAGGCGCCCCACCGTGGCATAGCTGCCGCCCACCCGGGCGTGGATTTCGGACGACGAGCCACGGTCATGGCCTTCGGCCTGCAAAGCCTTGACGGCATCAAGAATGTCTGTCGCGTGAATTTTGTGCCGCATTGAGTAGATTTCAGTTTCTCGTCAATTTATGAGGAAATAATTGAATCTACGCAAAATTGAAAAGATTCGCAAATTTTTGATGGGATTGAGGAAAAACGCTGGGCCGTCTCCAAAATTCCTAGGAGCCTGTCGGGCTTTGGTCGTCGAAAGCGAAAATGGGGCCCAGCGAGGACAGTTTTTGCCGAATTTGCAGACCCATAGCCGCGCTATGGGTCAAAAAGACGGTGAAAAATGGACTGCTGCGACCCATTTGCAGCCGACGATTCCAAAGCCCGACATGCTCCTAGACCGCCTTCCGGGCGGCGTGCGGCTCGTCGCCCGGAAGGCCCGATGAATTCAACATTTACCCCGATTTCATCGAGAAAGACGGCCTACAAATTCGCTATAGCCCCTTGGCTTAATTCGT
>JAQTVS010000013.1 GCA_028706735.1 Thiomonas sp. | reverse complement strand
CGCCCCATCCCCATCAACGTGCCGGTGGCGATGATTGCCTCGCTCATTCTGGCTTATACCGTGGTGCCCTGGGCGGCGCGGCTATGGTTGAAAAAGAAAGCGATGCGCGAAGCCTTGGCGCACAGCAGCAGCCTGGAAGAAGCGGGCGCACACAAGCAGGACAAGCTGCACACGGCGTATCTGAAAATGATCGAGCCGCTGTTGCGCAACCGTGTTCAACGCAACCTGATGTTCCTTGCCGTGCTGCTGCTGTTGATCGTGGCCATGCTGATGCCTGCCTGGCAGTTCATCCGGCCCTCGGGCATGAACGGGCCTTTGTCGGCTCTGGGCGTTGAACTCAAGATGCTGCCCAACGACAACACCAACACCTTTCTGGTGCAGGTCGATACCCCGGCGGGTTCCACGCTGGAGCGCACCGATCAGGTGGCGCGCGCGGTGGGCGATGTGCTGGCCACCAATCCTTATGTGGTCGATTACCAGACCTTCGTCGGGCAGGCGGCGCCGATCGACTTTGCCTCGCTGGTGCGCGGCGACATGCTCAAGCGCGGTGACAATTTCGCGCAGATTCGCGTGAACCTCGTGGGCAAGGGCGAGCGTTCGGTCGAGTCTCACGAAATCGTGCAGAAGCTCTATGAACAGCTTGCCCCGGTGCGCGCACGTTTCCCGTCCACCTTCATCAAACTGTTTGAAACCCCTCCGGGCCCGCCGGTGCGCGCGCAGGTCATGGCCGAGTTGTATGGCCCGAGCTATGCGACTCTGCGCGCCTCAGCCAAGGACGTGCTGGGCGACTTCGACAAGACCTATGGCCTGATGAACCGGGACGACTCGGTGACCTCCACGATCTCTGAATACCGCATCAAGATCGACCGCCAGAAAGCGGCGATGTCGGGCATCGTGCCGGGGCAGGTCATCCAGCTGCTGCACAACTATGTGTCAGGGCTGAAGGTGGGCGCCATTCACGACAGCAATGCGCTGGAGCCGGTCAACATCATCGTGCGTGTGCCGCGCGTCGATCGGCAGAACCCGCAGCAACTGCTGGACGTGCCGATCCAGAACGCGCAGGGCAAGGTCATTCCGCTCTCAAGCATCGCCACGGTGGAGAAAGCCACGCTGGCCAAACCCATCTATACCCGCGATCAGCATCCTGTCGTCTATGTGGGAGGCGAGATGATTCATTCGAGCCCGGTCTATGCCACCCTGAGCCTGAACTCCATGCTCGACGGCAAGAAACTGGCCAACGGAACGACCTTCACCACTGGCAACCTCGGATTCACCGAAACCCCGGCGAGCGACCTCAAGGGCTATCAGTTGCTCTGGGGCGGAGAAATGCGCTTGACGCTCGACGTGTTCCGCGATCTGGGCGCGGCCTTCATGGTGGCGCTGGTGTTCATCTACCTGTTGCTGGTGGCGTATTACAAGTCCTTCCTGCTGCCGGTCATTGTGATGGGCGCCATTCCGCTGACTCTCATTGGCGTGTTCCCCGGCCACTGGATCACACACCAGTCGTTCACCGCCACGTCGATGATCGGAGTCATCGCCCTGGCTGGTGTGGTAGTGCGCAACTCGCTGCTGCTGATCGACTTCATCCTCGACTACCGTGCCCGCGGCTACAGCCTTCAGGAGTCGGTGGCGCAGGCCGGTGCGGTGCGGCTGCGGCCCATTCTGCTCACGGCGCTGGCCATCATCTTCGGTTCCGCCATCATGGTGTCCGATCCCGTGTTCGGCGGGCTGGCCGTGTCGCTGATCTTCGGCACGTTGCTGTCCACCATCCTCACCCTGATTGTGATTCCTCTGCTCTACTACGTCTGGCAGGTCCGGGTGAAACCGAAGGTTCCGCCAAAATCCCCCGCGGCGCCCGCCGCACCGGCCGAACCTGCGCACGCCACCTGAGTCTGATGCTTGACAACACAACCTTGGAGATTTTGAAATGACAATCGAACGCTACATCCGTGTCATCGCCGGCACATTCATCCTGATCTCGGTGCTGCTGGGCGCGCCCGCCAGCCCGATCTTCGTGTCGCAGTGGTTCCTGCTGTTCACCGGCTTCGTGGGCGCCAATCTGCTGCAATTCGGTTTCACGAATCTGTGCCCGCTGGGCTTTTTCCTGCGCAAGCTGGGCGTGCCCGATTCCAAAGCCAACTGCTGCGGCTGACCGCGCATGACCATGGCCCGCACCGTGCCGCCGCGGCTTAAATTCCTTGCTCCCGGCTGGTTCGCGCTGGTCATGGGCTGGGGCGGGCTGGGCCTGGCCTGGCACCAGGCCACGCCCTTGCTCGGTGCACCCGCTGCAGGCATTGCACAAGGACTGGGCTGGGCGGCCATCGGCGCGCTGGGCATTTTGCTTGTCCTGACCGGCATCCGCCTGCAACGGCACACCCCCGATCTGCTTGCCGACTTGCGCCACCCCGTCCGCCATCCGCTGCTCGCCATGATTCCCATGGCCATGCTGGTGGTGGCGGGATTCGCTGTGCAGGTGCTTGGCGCAAACAACGCCTGGATGGCCGGGTTCTGGATGATCGGCGCGCTGGCGCAACTCGCGGTGACAGTCTGGGTGTTCCACCGTTTTCGCCTGCAGGCGGCCAACGACAAGGGGCCGAACTGGGCGGGCGTCACACCCGCGCTGTTTCTCGCTGCGGCGGGCAATGTCGTTGTGCCATATGCCGGCGTTGCTTTGGGCTACTCCACTTGGTCCGTGGCGCAGTGGGCCGTGGGAGCGTTCTTTTTTCCAATCGTGCAGTTGTTGTTCATGGTGCGCGTTGCGGCCTATGGCATGCTCCCGCGCAAGCTGTTGCCCATGCTGTTCATCAGCATCGCCCCGCCGGCGGCAGGGGGGCTTGGACTGGCGCAGATTGGCGCCCCCGTCGAAGTGCTTGAAGGGGCCTGGGGGATTGCGCTGTTTTTTGTCGTGCTGAGCTTTCTGTCCTTCAAGCCGATGATGCAGGAGGCGTTCACGATCGGGCACTGGGCGCTGTCCTTCCCGCTGGCCGCGTTTGCCGGGTTGTCCATGCAAGTGGCGCTCGTCTCCCAAAACGGAGCCATGCAGACCTTTGCCATCCTCGCATTGGCGCTGGCCTCGGTGATCATTGGCTGGCTGACCTTGGCGACCGCACGCGGGCTGCGCGACGGCACTCTGTTGGCGCCGGAGCCTGTTGCCTTGATTCATTCAGCCTGACTCGGCCGCGCAGACCGCACGACGCATGCAGGTGACTCGCCTATGATGGAGATGATTGGATGAAGCGCAGCACCAAGCCCATACAGATTCCCGGAGCCATCACCATGTCAGTTCTGACGAACGAAGCCTCGCGCACAGACATTCTCAACCGCCTCAAGCGTGCCGAAGGGCAAATGCGTGGTGTGCAGCGCATGATCGAAGAAGGCGAACCCTGCCTGAAGGTGGCGCAGCAACTCTCGGCGGTGCGCAAGGCGCTCGACAGCACCTTTGTCCGCATGACCGTGTGCTATCTCGAACAGGAACTCGACGGCCGCCTGGAGGCGGCAGAGGGTGGAGAGCAACCCAAGCTCAGCGCCATGCTCGACGAAGTCGAAACCTTGCTGGCGCGCATGTCCTGATGCTCCGGGGCTGGGAGCCTTGCTCGCTCAATCCGCCCCAGCAGCTTCGATGATGCCGCCGCCCAGGCACACCTCGCCCGCATACAGCACGGCCGATTGGCCCGGCGTCACCGCCCATTGCGGCGCATCGAAATCCAGGGCAAAGGCATCCATGCTCTGCGGCCCATAACGGCAAGACGCATCGGTTTGGCGGTAGCGCGTTTTTGCGCCATACATTCGGCCTTCCTCAGGCGTATCTCCCGCCACCCAACTGGCTGACATGGCCCGCAGCGTGCGGGTTTGCAAGAGCGGATGATCGTGCCCCTGCGCCACGATGAGAATGTTGCGTTCCAGGTCTTTTCCCGCAACGAACCACGGCGCGCCGTTGCCCGTTGCGCTGCCGCCCAGGCCAATGCCCTTGCGCTGTCCCAGGGTGTAAAACGCGAGTCCCACATGCTGGCCCACGGTCTTGCCCTCCGGGGTCTGCATCGGCCCGGGACGGGCCGGGAGGTAGCGGCCGAGAAATTCGCGGAACGGGCGTTCGCCGATGAAACAGATGCCGGTGGAGTCCTTTTTGCGCGCGTTGTGCAGGCCGATCTCAGCGGCGATGCGGCGCACCGCGGTCTTTTCCAATTCGCCCACGGGAAAGAGTGTGCGCGAGAGCTGCGACTGGCTGAGCCGGTGCAGGAAATAGCTTTGGTCCTTGGCGGGATCGAGGCCGCGCAGCAACTCGAAACCCTGATCGGTTTGCCGCACGCGCGCGTAATGTCCCGTGGCGATTGTGTCCGCGCCCAGCCGCATGGCGTGATCGAGAAACGCTTTGAATTTGATCTCGGCATTGCACAGCACGTCAGGATTGGGCGTGCGCCCGGCAGCGTATTCGCGCAGGAATTCGGCAAACACGCGCTCCTTGTATTCGGCTGCGAAATTGACCGCCTCGATGTCGATGCCGATGCGGTCCGCCACGCTGGCGGCGTCGAGCCAGTCCTGGCGGGAGGAACAGTATTCACTGTCGTCATCGTCCTCCCAGTTTTTCATGAACAGGCCCACCACGTTGTAGCCCTGTTGCTTCAACAGCCAGGCGGACACGGACGAGTCCACACCGCCGGAGAGCCCAACCACAACCGTACCGCGAGGAGAAGTCATCATGCGCAAATTGTAGGAAGCGGCCGCGCAAGGCGTTGGCGCGCGGCCAATTCAGAACACGCTCGGATCGGTGGAAATCAGTTCCAGCGGATAGCGCTGTCCGCGCAAATAGTCCTCCACGCAGCGCAACACCAGGGGGCTCCGGTGACGGCCAACACTGGCGCGCAGTGCGTCGATGTCCATCCACAGCGTGCGCACGATGCCTTCATCCAGCGAGCGATCAGAATCGGCAGCCGATGCCGTGCCGAAAAATGCAAGGCGCAGATAGCTCACATCCGCATCACCCTGCTGCGCGCCGCGCCGCGTGCGCGACAGATACAGGCCAACCAGTCCTTGCGGGACGAACGCCCGGCCGGTTTCCTCCAGCGCTTCGCGCGCCACGCCCTGCTCCGGGCTTTCGCCCGCTTCCAGATGCCCCGCCGGCTGGTTCAGCCGAAGGCCGTCGGCGGTGTGTTCCTCCACCAGCAGAAAAAGGCCGTCCCGCTCAATGAGGGCGGCAACAGTCACGCGCGGACGCAAAATCAAATCATGCGGCATGGCAGGAGCGGGTTTGGAGTGCGTGGATGGATTGGAAAATGCAAAACTCTTTTCCATGTGCGCGCGATTTGCGTTTGAGCAATCCTAGGGAAAACGCGAGATAATGCCCAGCTTTGATGACTCGGTCAGGCCAGCCGAGTTGTCGCAGCTGATCAGGGACTGCGCGCATTGTCGGTATTGCGTCTCTGGGCACAAATCAAGAAGATTTCATAGGAGAGACTCCATGCGTATTGGCATTCCGGCAGAAACCTTGGCCGGCGAAGCCCGTGTTGCAGCAACACCGGAAACAGTCAAAAAATTGATTGCCCAGGGGCACGCCATCGTGCTGCAGGCCGGTGCTGGCTTGCGCGCGGATGCACCGGATGAAGAGTACATCGCCGCCGGCGCGACCATCGGCGATCGTTCCGAGGCGTTTGCCGCCGAGATGGTGTTGAAAGTTCGCCCCCCCTCGGCCGATGAACTGAGTTTGATGAAACCCGCCACGGTGCTGGTGGGTATGCTCGATCCATTTGACGCCGATGGCCTGCAGGCCATGACCGCCGCGGGCCTCACGGCGTTTGCGCTCGAAGCCGCGCCACGCACCTCGCGGGCGCAGAGCATGGACGTGTTGTCCAGCCAGGCCAATATCGGCGGTTACAAGGCGGTCATGCTCGCGGCAAACATTTACCAGCGCTTCATGCCAATGTTGATGACGGCGGCCGGTACGGTCAAGGCAGCCCGCGTGGTCGTCCTTGGCGCGGGTGTGGCCGGTCTGCAGGCGATTGCCACGGCGAAGCGCCTGGGCGCGGTGATCGAGGCTTCCGATGTGCGGCCCGCGGTGAAAGAACAGGTCGAATCTCTCGGCGCCAAGTTCATCGACGTGCCGTTTGAAACCGATGAGGAACGCGATATTGCGCAGGGCGTGGGCGGTTATGCCCGCCCTATGCCTGCGAGCTGGATGCAGCGCCAGGCGGCGCTAGTCGCCGAGCGGGTGAAGCAGGCCAATGTGGTGATTTCCACAGCGCTCATTCCCGGCCGCCGCGCGCCGGTGCTGATTACCGAAGACATGGTCAAGTCGATGAAGCCGGGTGCCGTGATTATCGACATGGCGGCAGCGCAGGGCGGCAACTGCCCGCTGACAGAGGCCGGAAAAACCGTGGTCAGACACGGTGTCACGCTGGTAGGCGAAACCAATTTGCCCGCCCTGGTCGCTGCGGACGCCTCAGCCTTGTATGCGCGCAATGTCCTCGATTTTCTCAAGCTGGTGTTCGACAAGGAAAAAGGGTTTGTCGTGAATATGGAAGACGACATCGTTGCCGCCTGCCTGATGTGCCGCGACGGGCAATTACTGCGCAAAACTGCCTGATCCCCTGCGCGTCCGCTCCTTCCTATTGTGATCAAGGATTGAACCATGCATGAAATTTCCCCCCTGGTGATCAACTTCACCATATTTGTTCTAGCAATTTACGTCGGCTATCACGTGGTGTGGAATGTCACCCCGGCATTGCATACGCCGCTCATGGCGGTGACCAATGCCATCTCCGCCATCATCATCGTCGGCGCCATGCTTGCTTCTGCGCTGACCGTCACGCCCTTGGGCAAAGTGATGGGAACGCTGGCTGTGGCACTGGCAGCCGTGAACGTGTTTGGTGGGTTTCTCGTGACCCGGCGGATGCTGGCCATGTTCAAGAAAAAAACCGGCGACAAGAAATAACAAACACCCTAACGGCACTCTGGCGTGGTTGTTCAATCGCCTGGCCTTCAAGGCATAGGCGCAACACATTCAGCGCGCAGCACCAAGGAATCAAGGTATGACTCTCAGCATGAATCTGGTCACCCTGCTGTATTTGCTGGCAGCGGTCTTTTTCATTCAGGCGCTTAAAGGCTTGTCGCACCCGACAAGCAGTCGGCGCGGGAATGTGTTTGGCATGGTCGGCATGGGCATTGCCGTCGTCACCACCGTAGCGCTGATCATCAAAATCGGCGGAGACGCCGGTGCGCTCGGCCTTGGCTATGTGCTCCTCGGGCTGGTGATTGGCGGCGGGGTTGGCGCCGTGATGGCCAACCGGGTGGAAATGACCAAAATGCCAGAACTCGTTGCCTTCATGCACAGCATGATCGGTCTGGCAGCGGTCTTCATTGCCGTGGCGGCCGTGGCGGAACCGCATGCTTTCGGCATTGTTCAGGCTGCGGGCGATCCGCTGCCGCCGGGCAACCGCATTGAACTGTTCATCGGCACCATCATTGGCGCAGTGACTTTCAGCGGTTCTGTCATTGCCTTTGGCAAATTGTCCGGGCGCTATAAGTTCCGGCTGTTTCAGGGCGCGCCTGTGCGCTTTCCAGCGCAGCATTGGGTGAATCTAATCATAGGCCTTGGCGCGATTGCCTGCGGCATCTGGTTTTTCAGCTCGCTGTCCTGGACGCCATTTCTCATCATGATGGCGTTGGCGTTCGTACTGGGCGTGCTCATCATTATCCCGATCGGCGGGGCGGATATGCCAGTGGTGGTGTCCATGCTCAACAGCTACTCAGGCTGGGCGGCGGCTGGCATTGGGTTTTCGCTCGAAAACAATATGCTCATCATCGCCGGCTCGCTCGTTGGCTCTTCCGGTGCGATTCTGAGCTACATCATGTGCAAGGCGATGAACCGCTCATTCATCAGCGTGATTCTGGGCGGCTTCGGCGCGGAGGCTTCAAGCAGCGCAGCGCAAACCCAGCAGCGTGCGGTCAAGTCGGGAAGTGCGGATGACGCGGCATTTCTGCTGTCGAACGCAGAAACCGTCATTATCGTTCCGGGCTATGGCTTGGCGGTTGCACGCGCGCAGCACGCGGTCAAGGAACTGGCTCAAAAACTCACTGAACACGGCGCCAACGTGAAATATGCCATTCACCCGGTGGCCGGCCGCATGCCTGGCCATATGAACGTGCTGCTCGCTGAGGCTGAAGTTCCCTACGACCAGGTTTTCGAGATGGACGACATCAACCCCGAATTCGGGCAGGCGGATGTGGCGGTAATTCTTGGCGCCAACGATGTGGTCAATCCGGCTGCAAAAACCGATCCAAAATCGCCGATTGCCGGCATGCCGATTTTAGAGGCCTACAAGGCGAAAACTGTGATCGTGAACAAGCGCTCAATGGCTGCGGGGTATGCAGGTCTGGACAACGAGTTGTTTTACATGGATAAGACCATGATGGTGTTCGGCGATGCCAAAAAGGTGGTCGAGGACATCACCAAGGCGATCGAGTAATTTCTGAAGAGATTTCACCGTGTTTGAAAAGCCCGCTTGATGCGGGCTTTTTTATTGGTGATTCTGTCGTATGATCTGCGACGTTTCAACTTTCAACACAGGAGCAGATGCACATGGCAACGTATAAAGAATTGCAATCCCAGATCGAAGCCCTCAAACAACAGGCGGAGGCCCAGCGCAAGGCGGAGATTGCAGCAGTCGTGGCGGATATTCGCGCAAAAATGGATGAATACGGCATTACCCTTGCCGATCTCGGCTCGCGCCGTGCTGGGGCGTCGTCAAAAGGGTCGACTGTGGCGCCGAAATATCGCAATGCGCAAACCGGGGAAACCTGGACCGGACGTGGCAAGATGCCCCGCTGGTTGCAGAGCGCGGTGGATGGCGGCAAGACCAAGGAATCTTTCCTGATCTGATCTGCACATTTTTGCCGGGCTTCATCGACTGCGGTGGCCGTGGCGGGCGTGACATAAAAACCGGGGTATCCCCGGTTTTTATCTTTGGCGCTTTCGTTGTGACATGACGATTACAAGTTGTGGCGCCCTTGATGGCAGAAAATGACGAGCATAGAGGCGCATTTTGATGAGCGACGCAATGAACGACTGCCAAATTCCAATTTGGGCTGCGCGTAGTGGCTGGTGGGGGCGCCTGCAACCGGGCGAGAGGGCGCGTGTGGTGTCCGAGGTCAATTATCAGGCCGTTCGCAGCGGGGAGCCTTTGCAGCACTATGGCATGCCCGCTTTGTATTGGATCGGCGTCATTTCTGGACTTGCCAAATTCAACGTCACGACGGTGAGCGGAAAGCCGCTGATCTATTCCGGCATTGGCGCCGGAGCTTGGTTTGGCGAAGGAACATTGATGCGCCAGGGGGTCTGGCGCTACCAAGCGCTCGCCATCAGGGATTGCGAATTGGCACTGGTTCCACGAGAGACGTTTCTTTGGCTGCTGGAGCGCAATATCAGTTTCAGCCATTATCTGCTGCAGCAACTCAACGACCGCCTGGAGTTGATGACTCTGCAGGCCCTCGATGATCACCAGGGTGGAGCGGAATCCATCGTTGCGCGCACTCTGCGCCATTTGTTTCACCCGCTGGCCGGGGCGAACGGCGGTGCATTGCGGGTGACGCAGTCAGAAATCGGGCAACTTTGCCATTTGTCGCGCCAACGGGTCAACCAAGCGTTTCAACGACTGGAGGCGGATGGTGTGCTGCATTTGCAGTACGGCGGGGTGGAAATTCTTGATCAGGATAAGTTGCGCGCCTGGGAATATCGCAGCCTGAACGGCCGAAGTGGGGCAAACCCGCCACAGGGGCCAGTCTCGCCCTCCGACCCAGCGTGAACAGGCCCTAATCCATCGACCCGATGCGGCTGGGGGTCAGGACAAGCGCCAGCTCAGTTGAGCCGCCGGGATGCGGCACGCGCGGGTAGGGCGGTTTGGGCCACTCCCACAGGCTGGACGGAAAGACCGCGCGCATTGCCAGGATGTCGCAGTGATAGGGCGGACCCTGAATCCAGCCCTCTTCGGCGCCGGGTTTATTGGTCTGCATGAACTGGGCGAAGAGCCGACCTTGCGGCGCGAGCCAGCGATGCAGGCGCTGCGCGTACTGATTCCAGTCGTCCGGGTAGAGTGCGCACAGGCAGGTCTGCTCCCAGATGACGTCAAACGGTTGCGGCGCCTCCCATTGCCTCACGTCGGCTTGCAGCACCTCGGCGCGCAAACCCTGCTCGCGCAGGCGCTGCCTGAGCAGATCGATCGCCTGCTGGGCGTAATCCAGCGCAGTGACCTCGAAACCGGCGGCGGCCAGATGCAGGACTTCGTGCCCCGCTCCGCACCCCGGAACCAGGATGCGGCAAGGCAGCAATTCGCCAGAGGCGAGGCAGCGCAGCAGTTGCGGGTGGACGCCGCCGCGATCCCACCCGGTGGTGCGAGAGCGAAAGCGTTCGTTCCAGAATTCGACGGTGGGTCCGGACATGTGCGCAGAGGTTCCAGGAAAATTGTTCGATGCTACTGCGCAGTCGTTTGGATCGGTTCGGCAGGCCGATCGGGAAATCCCTAGAATGACATGCTGTTTTGAATGCAATTTTCCCGCCTGCTGTCTTGGCGGCGCGTTGCGACATCGCCCTTGAAAGCCGCTTTCACAGATCCCATGCCCGTGCCATCCGCCTCAGCCATCGTTCAGATCGACGCACTCGATTTCGGCTATGGCGAGCGGCTGATTCTGCGCAATATCGACATGACCATTCATCCAGGCCAGGTGGTCGCGGTGATGGGCGCATCGGGCGGAGGAAAGACCACGCTGCTGCGGCTCATCGGCGGGCAGGTCAAACCGCAGCGCGGTTCGGTGCGGTTCGAGGGGAAAGACCTCGCTGTCTCCAATCAAAACCAGATATTCGCCATGCGGCGGCGCATGGGCATGCTGTTCCAGTTCGGTGCGCTGTTCACGGACATGAGCGTGTTTGACAACGTGGCATTTCCGCTGCGCGAGCACACCGATCTGCCGGCCGCGATGATCCGTGATCTGGTGCTGATGAAGCTCAACGCTGTCGGCCTGCGCGGCGCGCGCGACCTGGTTCCTGCGGAACTCTCCGGCGGCATGGCAAGGCGGGTGGCCATGGCCCGCGCCATCGCACTCGACCCGGCATTGGTGATGTATGACGAGCCGTTTGCGGGGCTCGACCCCATTTCACTGGGCATCTCTGCGCGATTGATCCGCAGCCTCAACGACGCGCTGGGCCTGACCAGCATCGTGGTGTCGCACGACGTCGAGGTGACCTTCGACATCGCCGACTATGTCTACATCCTGGGCAACGGTCGCCTGATTGCCCACGGCACGCCGCAACAGATGCGCGAGAGCGACGATCCGCTGGTGCATCAGTTCGTGCGCGGCGAGCCGGATGGGCCGGTGCATTTTCATTACCCTGCTGCAGACATCGGCGAAGACTTTCTAAGCCCGACGGCCGCGGCGCGCGGAGGACGCGAATGATGGTCACAGACAGGCTGGTTTCCATCGGTGCGGGCACACGCAGGCTGCTGAGCGATCTTGGCTATGCCGCGCGGCTGTTCGCCAGGTTGATGTTGCTGGCCGGCCGGGTGTTCATGCGCCCGAGCCTGTTGATTCAACAAATGTATTTTCTCGGCAATCTGTCGCTGGTCATCATCGCCGTGTCCGGGCTGTTCGTCGGTTTCGTGTTGGGCTTGCAGGGGTACTACACCCTGTCGCGTTACGGCTCATCGAGCGCACTCGGCGTGCTGGTGGCGCTGTCTCTGGTGCGAGAACTTGGCCCGGTGGTCACGGCCTTGCTGTTTGCCGGTCGCGCCGGCACCTCGCTCACCGCAGAGATCGGCCTGATGAAAGCCGGCGAGCAGATTGCCGCCATGGAAATGATGGCGGTGGACCCGGTGGTGCGCGTGCTCGCGCCGCGCTTCTGGGCCGGCGTCATCGTCATGCCCCTGCTGGCTGCGGTGTTCAGCGCGGTGGGCATCATGGGCGGATATGTGGTTGGCGTGCTGATGATCGGCGTGGACTCCGGCCAGTTCTGGTCCCAGATGCAGAGCGGAGTCGATGTGTTCAAGGATGTCGGCAACGGGGTGATCAAAAGCGTGGTGTTCGGCCTGGCCGTGACTTTCATCGCGTTGCTGCAAGGCTGGCGCAGCCAGCCGACGCCCGAAGGCGTTTCTCGCGCCACCACGCGGACCGTTGTCATCGCTTCACTGTCGGTGCTGGCACTGGATTTTGTGCTGACCGCCATGATGTTCAGCACCTGAGGGCATGAGGCCCTGGAGTTGTCGCAAATGAATCAACGAAAAACAGATCTTTGGGTGGGCATTCTGGTCGTTCTGGGCGCCGCCGCCCTGCTATTCCTGGCGCTCAAGGCAGGCAACCTGCTGCAGATCAACTGGGGGCCGACTTACACGGTGACTGCACGCTTCGACAACATCGGCGGGCTGAAGTCCGACGCGCCTGTCAAGAGCGCAGGCGTCGTGGTGGGGCGTGTGACCTCAATCACCTTTGATAACCAGACCTTCCAGGCCGATGTGCAGATGGCCATCGACCAGCGGTTCAAATTTCCGGTGGATACCTCGGCAAAAATTCTCACGGCCGGTTTGCTCGGGGATCAATACATCGACTTCAGCCCGGGCGGCAGCGAGAAAAATCTTGCCAATGGTTCGGTCATTCGCAACACCCAGTCGGCGGTGGTGCTGGAGAACCTGATTGGCCAGTTCCTCTACAACAAGGCGGCTTCGAGCGGCTCTGGAGACGGCAAATGAACCAGTCTGCACGAATTCTCCCGCTGCCGGCACTCGCCGCATTTGTCGCATTAGGAGCCCTGAGCGGCTGTGCCACGCACAACCCCCAAGATCCGCTTGAGCCCTACAACCGGGCGATGTTCACCATCAACGACAAGGTGGACCGGGCCGTGCTCAAGCCGGTGGCCACGGGGTACAAGGACATTACGCCCACGCCGATCCGTCACGGCGTCACCAATTTCTTCGGCAATTTTGGCGACGTGTGGTCGATGACCAATGATTTCCTGCAGGGCAATGTGCATGACGGCATGAGCACCTTCATGCGCGTGGGCGTCAACTCGGTATTTGGGTTGTTCGGCACCCTGGACATCGCCACTGAGATGGGGATTTATAAACACCCCAACGATTTAGGCCTCACCCTGGCGCGCTGGGGCGTGGGCTCCGGGCCGTATGTGGTGCTGCCGTTCTACGGACCGAGCACGGTGCGCGACGCGGCTGGCACTGGCGTGTTTCTGGCGTATGGGCCAACCGCCCAGATCAACCCGCCCAGCGCCAGTTATGGCGCGCTGGCGCTGAATCTGGTGAACACCCGAGCCAGTCTGCTCGACGCCTCCAATCTGTTCGACCAGATTGCGCTCGATCCCTACGTCTTTTCTCGCAGCGCCTATGAACAGCGCCGCAAGTCGCAGGTCGAAGAGGTGCGTGATCGGCCCATCATTGATCTGGGCGAACCCAATCCGCTGGCCAAATACAGTTACGGTCCGGTGCATGACGGCATCTTGAACGCTGCTACCGAGGCGCCGTCGCAGCCGGCCAGCGCAGCAAAAGCCGATGCCGCAAAGCCCTGAGCCGGCACCCCCTGTCACCAGAGCCCCTGTCATCTTGCGGGGTGATGGCGCGTTAATACAGAACAACATGAAAACTGGAGAACCTCCCATGCTTCGACGCCTTTTTATGGCCTTTTCACTTTCCTCCATTGCATGGATGGCGAGCCTTCCCTTGGCCGCCTACGCAGCAGACGCGCAGACTCCGCCGCAACTGATCGAGAGCATGTCCAACGAGATCATTCGGGATGTGCAGCAGGATCCAAAACTGCGCTCGGGCAATCCCGAGGTGGTGATGCAGTTTGTCGAGAACAAAATCCTGCCCAATATGGACTTCCAGAAAATCACCCAAAGCGCCGTCGGCCGCTATTGGCGTGAAGCCACTCCCGCGCAGCGCACCGCACTGGAGCAGCAATTCAAGCAACTGCTGGTCTACACCTACGCCGGTGCGGTGAAGCAGATCAAGGATCAGAAAGTCAAGGTGCTGCCCTACCGCGAGCCCGCGAATGCGCAGGATGTGACCGTGCGCACCCGCGTGATCAACAACGGTGAACCGCTGCAGCTTGACTATCGCCTGGAAAGCACCTCGGCTGGCTGGAAAATCACCGATGTCAATGTGATGGGCATCTGGCTGGTGGACAACTACCGCAGCGTGTTTGCGCAGGAAATCGGGCAAAAGGGCATTGATGGCCTGATCGCCACGCTCAAGGAAAAAAATCAGAATCTGGCGCAAGCCAAAGCAGCGGGCTGAGCCGGGTCCATCGCCATGCCCTTGTTCGCTCTGCCCGCTGAACTGACCTTGGATACCGCCACTGCGGTGCGGCGTCAGGCGCTGTCGGCATTGGCGGCAGACGCCAGTCCTTGGATGGTGGATGCCGGCGCGCTGCTGACATTTGATTCCTCGGGGCTTGCGCTGCTGCTCGAGTTGCGCCGCGCCGCGCCGCAACAGGCGCTGCAAGTGCGCGGCGTGCCCGAGCGTCTGGGCGATCTGGCACAAGCTTACGGGCTGGATTTTCTGCTCGCCCCGGCTGCTCCGCAGTCCTGAACCTGTTCTCTGCGTCCGTGCGGGGTGACGCATCGCGTCGGTCCGGCGGGCGCTTCCTTTGTTCCATGACCTCCACTGTTGCAGTCTCCTTTGATCAAGTCGAGAAGCGCTATGGCCAGCACACGGCGGTCGACCGCGTTGCGCTCGATCTTGCCGAGGGCGAATTCTTCGGCCTGCTCGGACCCAACGGCGCGGGCAAGACCACGCTGATCAGCATGCTCGCCGGGCTCACCCGCCCCACCTCCGGCCGGGTGCTGGTGCAGGGCCACGATGTGCAGCATGACGCCGCCGCGGCCCGCCGCGTGCTGGGCGTGGTGCCGCAGGAACTGGTGTTCGATCCGTTCTTCACCGTGCGCCAGGTGCTGCGCATCCAGTCGGGTTATTTCGGCTTCCGGCAGAACGATCTGTGGATCGATGAACTCCTGCACAACCTCGGACTGACCGCGCAGGCGGACAAGAATATGCGCGCGCTATCCGGCGGCATGAAGCGCCGCGTCATGGTGGCGCAGGCGTTGGTGCATCGCCCGCAGGTTATCGTGCTGGACGAGCCGACCGCTGGGGTGGATGTGGAATTGCGCCAGTCGCTGTGGGAGTTCATCGCCCGGCTCAATGCCGAAGGGCATACCGTGCTGCTGACCACGCATTACCTCGAAGAAGCCGAGGCCCTGTGCAAGCGCATTGCCGTGATCAAGAGCGGCAAGGTGGTCGCGCTAGATCGCACCGATGCCCTGTTGCAGCGGTTTGCGTCGTCGGTGCTGTATTTCCGTCTGCTCAAAGGGCGCTTGCCCGAAGGGCTGGGGACAGAGCAGGGCGGGCGCGTGGCGCTTGCGGTGCGGGGCGCGCAAGACGTGGAGGCCAAGCTCGCCGCGCTGCGTCAGGCGGGTTGCGAGATTGATGAACTGGAGCTGCGCCGCGCCGACCTCGAAGATGTCTTTCTCGAATTGATCGGAGCCGCGCGATGACCGGCCTGTACACCCTGCTGGAAAAAGAACTGCAGCGTTTTCTCAAGGTGGGATTCCAGACCGTGGCTGCGCCCGTGGTCACGGCATTGCTCTATCTGCTGATTTTTTCGCATGCGTTCACCGCACAGATGCAGGTGTTCGGCCATGTGCCGTACACCGCATTTCTCATTCCCGGCCTGATGATGATGAGCGTGCTGCAGAACGCGTTTGCCAACACCTCGTCCTCGCTCATTCAGTCCAAGATCACCGGCAATCTGGTGTTTGTGCTGCTGTCTCCGCTCAAGCCCTGGGAGCTCTTCGTCGCCTATGTGGGCGCCTCGGTGTTGCGCGGGTTGATCGTCGGCGCCGGGGTGTTGCTGGTGACGGTGTGGTTCGTGCCGCTGACTTTCGTCTACCCCTTGTGGATTCTCGTATTCGCCATTCTGGGCGCCAGCATGCTCGGCGCACTGGGGTTGGTTGCCGGCATCTGGGCGGAGAAGTTCGACCAGATGGCGGCGTTCCAGAACTTCATCATCACCCCGGCGACGTTCCTTTCGGGCGTGTTCTACTCTGTGCATAGCCTGCCCGGTTTCTGGAAGATGGCCTCGCACCTCAATCCATTTTTCTACCTGATCGACGGTTTTCGCTACGGTTTTTTTGGCGCGGGCGATGTGTCGCCCTGGATCAGCCTGCTCGCGGCGCTGCTCGGCAACCTGCTCTGTGGCGGCATTGCACTGGCCATGCTGGTGCGCGGCGCCAAACTTCGGAACTGAATCCATGTCTTTGCCCACCCCGCAAGATCTCCACCGCTACATCGCTGCAGGGCTGGAATGCAGCCATCTTCAGGTCGAGGGTGATGGACAACATTTTTACGCCACCATTGTCAGCACGGCGTTTGAAGGCCGCAACCGGGTGCAGCGGCATCAACTGGTCTACGGCGCGCTGGGCGAGCGCATGCGCGCGGAAATTCACGCGCTGTCGATGAAAACGCTGACCCCGCAGGAATTCGCGGCATTGCGCAGCGCCTAAAATCTCGTCTTTTTCGCACGCGCCGATGCGTGCTTGCCCGTCAGCAGTAAAGCTGCGGGCCTGAAAGTCGTCATGGATAAACTCAAAATCACCGGGCAGCGCGCGCTGCACGGCGTGGTGCAGGCCAGCGGGGCGAAGAACGCCGCGCTGCCGCTGATGGCCGCTGCGCTGTTGACCGCAGAGGCGGTGCATCTGCACAACGCACCGCAGCTCATGGATGTGCGCACCTTGGCGAAGCTGCTGCGCAGCCTGGGCGCGCAGGTTGAGCAGGACGGCGCCCAAATCCGCCTCAACGCCGCGGGGGTGAACCATTACGAGGCCTCCTATGAGCTGGTCAAGACCATGCGCGCTTCGGTGCTGGTGCTCGGGCCCTTGCTGGCGCGCTTCGGCCAGGCGCGGGTGAGCCTGCCGGGGGGCTGCGCGATTGGCGCGCGCCCGGTCGATCAGCACATCAAAGGGCTGCAGGCGCTGGGCGCGGACATTGTGGTGGAGCATGGCTACATCGTTGCGCGCGTCGCCACGCCGTCTGGCCGCCTGCGCGGCGCACGCATCACCACCGACATGGTGACTGTGACCGGCACCGAAAACCTGATGATGGCCGCCACGCTGGCCGAGGGCGAGACCCTGATCGACAACGCCGCGCGCGAGCCCGAGATCATCGACCTGGCGAACATGCTGCGCGGCATGGGCGCGCAGATCAGCGGTGATGGCGGCTCGCAGATCCGCATTCAGGGCGTGGAGACCTTGCACGGTGCGGAGCACCGCATCATTCCCGACCGGATCGAAGTCGGCACCTTTCTGTGCGCCGCGCTGGCCTCGCGGGGCGATGTCACGGTGCAGGGCGCTGAACCCGCGCACCAGGACGCCCTGCTCGACAAACTGCGCGAAGCCGGTGCACATATCGAGACGGGCGCCGACTGGATCCGCCTGCGCGCCGACGCGCTGCCGGGCGGCCGGCCGCGCGCCGTCTCGGTGCGCACCACCGAATACCCCGGATTCGCCACCGATATGCAGGCGCAGTTCATGGCGGTGAACTGCCTGGCAGACGGCGCGGCGCGGATGACCGAGACCATTTTCGAGAACCGGTTCATGCATGTGCAGGAGTTCATGCGGCTGGGCGCGCAGATCGACATCGACGGACACACCTGCGTGGTGCGCGGCGTGCCGCTGCTCTCGGGCGCCACGGTCATGGCCACCGACCTGCGCGCCTCGGCCGGGCTGGTGGTGGCCGCGCTGGCGGCCGAAGGCGACACCCTGATCGACCGCATCTATCACCTCGACCGCGGCTATGACGCCATGGAAGTGAAGCTGCGCGGCCTGGGCGCGCAGATCGACCGCCTCAGCGGCAAGGAGATCCTCTCATCATGCTGACCCTCGCACTGTCCAAGGGACGCATCTTCGAAGACACCCTGCCCATGCTGGAGCGGGCGGGCATCACGGTCTCGGGCGATCCCGAGTCCACCCGCAAACTCATCCTGCCGACCAACCGGCCCGACGTGCGCGTGGTGCTGGTGCGCGCCAGCGATGTGCCGACCTATGTGCGCTATGGCGGCGCCGACATCGGCGTGGCGGGGCTGGACGTGCTGCGCGAATACTTCGCCGGCAACGGCGCCGACGGCCTGTATTTGCCGGTCGATCTGGGCATTGCCCGCTGCCGTCTGAGCGTGGCGGTGCGCAAGGATTTCGATTACGCCGGGCAAGTGAAACAAGGCACGCGACTGCGGGTGGCCACCAAATATCTGCACATGGCGCGCGAGCATTTCGCCACCAAAGGCGTGCACGTCGATCTGGTCAAGCTGTACGGTTCAATGGAACTCGCGCCGCTGACCGGGCTGGCCGATGCCATCGTCGATCTGGTGTCCACCGGCGGCACGCTCAAGGCGAACGGACTGGTCGAAGTCGAGCACATCATGGACATCTCGGCGCGGCTGATTGTCAACCAGGCCGCGCTCAAAACCCGCACCGCCCTGCTCAAGCCCCTGATCGACCAACTGCGCGACGCTGCACAGCGCGCCGAGGAGACCGCCGCATGAATGCACCGCTCGTTGTCCCGTCTATTTCACCGTTCAATGCCCTGCAACTGCGCAGGCTCGACGCCACCGGCGCCGATTTCGAGACGCAGTATCGCGCGCTGTTTTCGCGCATGGCCGAGGAAAATGCCGAGATCGACCTGCGCGCCGCCGAGATTTTGCGCGATGTGCAGCAGCGTGGCGATGCCGCCGTGCTCGATTGCACGCGCAAGTTCGACCGGCTCGATGCGCCGAGCATGGCCGCCCTCGACATCTCCCAGGCCGAACTGCAGGCTGCGCTGGCCG
>JAQTVS010000272.1 GCA_028706735.1 Thiomonas sp. | reverse complement strand
GGAGGAAGGCAATCGGTTCGGTTGGGGTGGGGAGGAATGCGCAGTCATGGGCGGGGTGTCACGGTGGAAAAACAGATCGATGGGCAGTCTTCACATCGTGCCTGTGCGACATGAAAGCCGTGTGCAGGCAGTGTGAAGAAGTTTGTCGCTTCGGCGTCACGCCTTGGGCTGGCGCTGATGGTTCCAATACACCTCGGTGCTGGCGGCGTCGCCCGCGCGGTTGAGCGTGCGCGCCAGCACGAACAGCAGATCGGACAGGCGGTTGAGGTATTGCAGCAGTTCGGCGCGCAACAGCGTTGCCGCCTCGGCCCCGCCCGCCTGCGCCACCTCGCATGACACCGCCACCACCGCCCGCTCGGCGCGGCGCGCCACGGTGCGGCACACATGCGTCTGCGAGGCCGCTTGCGTGCCGCCGGGCAGAATGAACTCGGCCAGCGGCGGCAGTTTGGCGTTGTAGTCCTTCAGGGCGTCATCGAGCGCGGCCACCTGCTCGGGTTTGAGCAGAATCATTCCCGGCACCGACAATTCGCCGCCGAGGTCGAACAGGTCGTGCTGCACCTGCGAGAGCAGGGCGTCAATGGCCTGCGGCAGCACCATGCTGCGCAGCAGCCCGAGGTGGGAATTGAGCTCGTCCACCTCGCCGAGCGCGTGAATGCGCTCGGCAGACTTCAGGCAACGCGAGCCGTCCCCCAGTCCGGTGGTGCCCGCGTCGCCAGTGCGGGTGGAAATGGCGGTGAGGCGGTGGCCCATGGAGACTTGCCCTTCTAGGTTGGATCGACGAAATCCAGAAGAGCATAGTCAAGTCTCCGGCGCTTTTTCTGCGCCGGGGTATCGCACAACCACTGGCAGGCGCGCTTCGCCCCGCCGCTGAAATCAGGCAGTCCGGGGCTGTGCTCTTTTCGACAATGCGGCATAGAGCACGCTGGCGACGATCAGTCCGACCACCCAGGTCACGTCGGCCCCGCCGATTCTGCTGGCAATCGGGCCGGTGAAAAACGGCATGCTCATGAACGGCACCTCGACCAGAATGGCCACGGCGAAGGCGATCAAGGCGGGCCAGCCCCAGGCGCCGTAGCGGCCATGCCGGTCGTAGATGTCCGGGATCGAATACTCACCGTGACGCAGCAGGAAGAAGTCGGTCAAGTTGATAGCCGACCAAGGCACGAACACATACATGAGGATCAACAGCAGGTTGTTCAGATAGGCCATCACGCTGTTCGCCCCGAGGATGGCAATCAAGCTGCCGATCACCGCGCCGGTCGCCCCAAGACCGATCCGCCACCATTTGCCATGCTGCAGCGTGGATTGCCGCAGCCCCGCACTTGAGCTGAGGATGGTGAGCGTGGACAGGCTGCCGCCATAAAGGTTCAGCGCGTTGACCACCACCACACCCGCCAGAACGATGAACAGCACAGCGCCATACAGCCACGCCGTCGGCCCACTGAACAGACCCGAGAACGCCGCGGTCGGATCGGCCGACGCCACCTTCTGGTTCAGCAGCCCGAGCGCCACGCCAACGAGCATGGCCCAGCCGGAGCCGATCACCGAGCCGAAATAGGTGTTCCAGAAAATGGCGCGCGCCGAAGTGGTCTTCGGCATGTAGCGCGAATAGTCAGCGACGTATGGCCCATAGGTGATTTGCCAGGTGGCGAAAATGGAAACGGCAACCAGCAGCATGGGTAAAGACACGGCTCCCACAGCCGCAGGCGAGACGGGCATGGCCGCCAGCTTGCCGAATGCCAGCACGGTCGCCACGATGAAAATTGCCGCAAATACATAGGCTGCCCATTTGGCGTAGCGGTGAATGGTGTCGTAGCCCAGCGCCAACAGCAGGAAAGTCAGCACATTGGTGATGAGGATGCCGATGGGCTTGGACACACCCAGCAGCAGCGCCACGGCCGAGCCGCCCAAAATGGCGCTGCCCGAGAAAAATCCCAGATACATCAGCACGACAAAGGCGAGGGGAATGTTGGCGCCGAGCACGCCAAACTGCGCCCGGCTTTGAATCATCTGCGGAATGCCGATGCGCGGCCCCTGAACCGCATGGGCCGCCATGACAAAACCTCCCAGAATATTCCCCAGCACCACGGCGAACACACTCCACCACAGGCTCAGGCCGAGTTCGATGGGAATCACCCCCACGGCCACCGCGGTGATCTGCATATTGCCGGAAAAGAACAAGGTGAACATGGAAAACACCTTGCCATGCCGCTCGCTTTCAGGAACGAAATCAATGGTCCTTCGTTCAATCACCGCCGTTTCTTGTGCCATGAAACACCGTCCCTTCGTGGAGTTGCGCAGCGCCGGGTGTTCTAAGGAATGCGCCGTTCCGGCATGCAGCGCATCAGGCTGTGCTTGGTCAAGAGCCCAGCGCGACGCGGGGCCAAAACGTTTCACAGGCCGTTATTTCACGCAAAATCTGCGCCAGTTGGCCCTCGCGTATCAACGTGTAAGCAATCTGAATATCGCGGGCGATGACGCGGTCTTCGGTCATGCGCGAAACTCTTGTGCGGAGCAGCGCGATGGCCTGTTCCAGCGCTTGCGAGCTGCGCAGCGGGCGCAGGAAATCGATGCCCTGCGCTGCAGCCAGCCATTCAATGGCGATGATGTGGGCGACGTTGTCGATCATCGCCTGAAGCCGACGCGCGGCGAAGGTGGCCATGGACACATGGTCTTCCTGATTGGCCGAGGTGGGCAGGGAGTCAACGCTGGCCGGGTGCGCCAGCGACTTGTTCTCGCTGGCCAGCGCCGCGGCGGTGACGTGGGCGATCATGAAGCCCGAGTGCAGCCCCGGCTCCACGCAGAGGAATGCGGGCAGGCGCGAAACGCTGGTGTCGATCAGCATGGCGATGCGGCGTTCGGCGATGGCCCCAACCTCTGCGATGGCCACGGCCATGGCGTCTGCCGCCAGCGCCACGGGCTCGGCGTGAAAGTTGCCTCCAGAGATCAGCGCGCCATCGTCCGGAAAGACCAGCGGGTTGTCGGTCACGGCGTTGGCCTCGCGCAGCAGCACCTCGGTGCAATAGCGCAATTGGTCCAGGCAGGCGCCCATGACCTGTGGCTGGCAGCGCAGGCAGTAGGGGTCTTGCACACGGTCATCGCCTTTCAGATGCGAGGCCCGAATGGCGCTGTCGTGCAGCAGGGTGCGATAGCAGGCGGCTGTGGCGATTTGCCCGGGATGCCCGCGCACCACGTGGATGCGCGGGTCGAACGGGGCGTCGCTGCCTTTGGCCGCCTCCAGGCTGAGCGCCCCCGAGATGATGGCCGCCTCGTAAACCGGTTTGAATTCGAGCAGCGCGTGCAAGGCCAGAGCGGTGGAGGCCTGCGTGCCATTGATCAAAGCCAGGCCTTCTTTTGCGGCCAGCGCCAGGGGCGCGATGCCCGCCGCACTCAGCGCTTCGCTCGCGGGAACGGATCGCCCATCGACGACGAAACTCCCCTCGCCGATCAAGGCCAGAGTCATATGCGCGAGCGGGGCCAGATCGCCCGATGCGCCCACCGAGCCCTGGCTGGGCACTTCGGGAATCAGCCCGGCGTTGAGCACCGCAATCAAGGTGTCGATCACCACCGGCCGCACGCCCGAGTACCCCCGAGCGAGCGAAGACACCTTGAGAGCCAGCATCAGCCTGACAACCGAGGCGCGCATGGGTTCGCCAACGCCCACGCAGTGCGAGCGGATGAGATTGACCTGCAACCGCGCCAGGTCGTGTGCATCAATGCGCGTGCTGGCCAGTTTGCCGAAGCCGGTGTTGATGCCGTAAACCGGCGCATCCCCACGGGCGGCCTTCTCAACAATGGCAGCGCTCGCTTTCACGGCATTCCAGGCGGACGGCGCAAGTTCCACTTGCACACCACCCGCGTGAATCGACTGCAGTTGGGCCAAGTCGAGTTGGCCCGGCGTGACGATGATTTTCATGCCTTGCTCACCATCGGCAGATGCAGCCCGCATTCCTCGGCGCAGGCGATGGCGTCGGGGTAGCCTGCGTCGGCATGGCGCATCACCCCAGTGCCGGGGTCGTTCCACAACACGCGCTCAAGCCGCTTGGCCGCAGCATCGGTGCCGTCACAGACGATGACCACGCCGGCATGCTGGGAATATCCCATGCCCACGCCGCCGCCGTGGTGCAGCGACACCCAGGTGGCGCCGCCCGCGGTGTTGAGCAGGGCGTTGAGCAGCGGCCAATCCGACACGGCGTCGCTGCCGTCGCGCATGGCTTCGGTTTCGCGGTTGGGCGAGGCCACCGAGCCGCTGTCGAGATGGTCGCGGCCGATGACGATGGGCGCCTTCAGTTCGCCCGATTTCACCATGTCATTGAAGGCAAGCCCGGCCTTGTGGCGCTCGCCCAGCCCCAGCCAGCAGATGCGCGCGGGCAGGCCCTGAAACGCGATGCGCTCTTGCGCCATGTCCAGCCAGCGGTGCAAATGCCGGTCGTGCGGGAACAGTTCTTTGA
>JAQTVS010000271.1 GCA_028706735.1 Thiomonas sp. | reverse complement strand
TTACAAGCGCGATCCGCTGTATTCCCTGCTGCTGACCTTCGGTCTGGCGCTGATCATGCAGGACGTCATCCGTACCGTCTGGGGCGCCAATGGCGTGCCGCTGTCCATCCCGGAATCGCTCGGCCATCCGTTGAGCCAGACCTATTTCTTCCTCACCGGCTACCGGCTGTTCGTCGTCGCGGTTGCCCTGGTGGGCACGGCGGTGTTGTTTGGCGTGTTGCGCTACACCCGGCTGGGCATCCGCATCCGCGCCGGCAATGCCGATCTTGAAACGGTCTCGGCGCTTGGCGTGAACATCTACCTGCTGCGCACTGCCAACTTTGTGATCGGCATCGTGTTCGCTGGAGTGGCTGGCATTCTGGCCGCGGGCCAGCTTGGGCTGGAGCCGACGATGGGGGACGGGCTGCTCATGCCGGCCTTCGTCGCCATTGTGGTGGGAGGCGTGGGCTCGCTGCTCGGCTCGCTGCTGGGCGGCCTGCTCATCGGCGTGGCGTCGGGCATCACCACGGCTTACTTTCCCGCCGCGAGTGAAGCGGTGATTTACCTCATCATGGGGCTGATGCTGGTGGTGCGGCCGCGCGGCCTGATGGGACAGGAGGGATTGTTCGAATGAGTACGCCTGCCTATACCGCTCCACCGCCCCGATCTGTCATGCAAACATCCAACCTCAAACAGCATCTCGGCACCGGCATTCTGGCGCTGGTGCTGCTCAGCGCCCCGGCCTGGCTGCACTATGTCGGCGGCTACAACGACATCGCCTCGCGCGTGCTGATCTACGGCCTGGCCGCCATGGGGCTGAACCTGCTGCTCGGGCACACCGGCGGGCTGTCGTTCGGCCACGCCGCCTACTTCGGCCTGGGAAGTTATGGCGTGGGGTTGATGCTCAAGTACATGACGCACAACGTGCTGCTGGCCCTGCTGGGCGGCGCCTTGCTGGGCGGCATCGTCGCGGCGGTGCTGGCGCCCATTGCGGTGCGGCGGCGCGGCATCTACTTCGCCATGATCACCATCGCCATTGGGCAGATGTTCTATTTCATCGCCATTCGCTGGCAGGCGGTGACCGGGGGCTATGACGGACTGACCGGCTTTTCCCGGCACACCCTGCATCTGTTTGGGTTCGACTGGACGATGGGTTCCCTGGGCTTTTATTACCTCGTCGTGGCCTGCTTTGCGCTGGGTGCGCTGCTGCTGTGGATCGTGTTGAATTCGCCGCTGGGCCACACCTTCGTGGCGATCCGCGAGAACCAGAAGCGCCTGACCTTTCTCGGCCTGCCGGTGCAGCGCTACGCGGCGATTTCCTTTGCGCTGTCCGGCCTGATCGTGGCGCTGGCCGGCGGTCTCAATGCCCTGCTCGACAACTTCACCTCGCCCAATACCCTCAACTACACCTTCTCGGGGGATCTGGTGGTGATCGCCGTGCTGGGCGGGATGCGCAACTTTTGGGGGCCGCTGGTGGGCGCGGCGATTTTCGTTCTGGTGCGCGACTATGCCAGTTCCGTGACCGACAACTGGATGTCGGTCATCGGCCTGATCTTCGTTCTCTCGGTGCTGTTCTTCCCGCTGGGCGTCATGGGGTTTTTGCAGCGCAAGGGGAAGACGTCATGAGCTTGCTGCAGTTGCAGAATGTTTCGCGCCGCTTCGGCGCTCTCAAGGCGCTGACCGATATTTCCATTGAGGTGCAGCCCGGCGAGCTGCGCGCGGTCATTGGCCCCAACGGCGCGGGCAAGACCACGCTGTTCAATCTGATCAGCGGCTTCTTCCCGCCCAGTGACGGGCAGATCTTGTTTGACGGCAAGCCCATCCAGACCGTCAACCCAGGAGAACTGGTCAAGCGGGGCATCATCCGCACGTTTCAGATCACCGAGATCTTCCGCTCGCTCACGGTGTATGAAAACCTGCGCATCGCGGTGGAAATCGCGCAGGGCGTGAACCTGCGCCCCTGGATGACGCGCGCCCTGCGCAAGCGCATCGACGATCAGGTCGACGAGTTGATGCATCTGGTGAAGATCAGCGGCAAGGCCGGCCGCATCACCGGCGAGATGTCGCATGGCGACCAGCGCGTGGTCGAAGTGGGCATTGCCCTGTCGCGCAACCCCAAGCTGCTGTTGCTCGATGAGCCAACAGCAGGCATGGGCGACGAGGAGACGCACCACATGACCGCGCTGATCCGCGATCTGAACAAGAACCGGGGCATCACCACCTTGTTTGTGGAACACGACATGGAAATCGTGTTCGGCATTGCCGATCGCATCACCGTGCTCGACAACGGCGGCCTGCTGGCCGAAGGCACTGCCGACGACATTTCCAGCAACGCCAAGGTGCAGGCCGCTTATCTCGGGCAGGCCGCCTGATGCACTGCTGCGCCAGCCGCTCTTCTCACAGGACGCCCCTTCCATGACTGCCGTACTCGAACTCGACGCCATTCACACCTACTACGACAAGAGCCACATCCTCAAGGGTGTGACGATGACCGTGGGCGAGGGCGAACCCGTCGCCCTGCTGGGCCGCAACGGCGCGGGCAAGACCACCACCATGCGCTCGGTCATGGGGCTGACGCCGCCGCGACGGGGCAAGATCCGGTTCTTCGGCAAGGACATGACCGGCGCCTCGCCGCATCGCATCGCGTCCTTGGGCGTGGGCTATGTGCCCGAAGGCCGCAAGATTTTCGGGCACCTCACGGTGCATGAAAATCTGCTGGTGGTGCACGAAACTCCGGGGCGCTGGACGATCGACGCGGTGTACAAGCTGTTTCCCCGCCTGCACGAGCGCCGCACCAGCAAGGGCGGGCGGCTTTCAGGCGGCGAGCAGGAGATGCTGTCCATTGCGCGCGCGCTGCTGCTCAACCCCAAGCTGCTCATCCTCGACGAGCCCTCGCAGGGCCTGGCGCCGGTCATCGTGCAGGAGGTCATGCGCACGGTGGGCCGCATGAAGGAGGAGGGCATTTCGGTGCTGCTGGTGGAGCAGAACGCGTTTCTGGCGCTGCAACTGGCGGACCGCGCCTATGTGCTGGCCGAAGGCGAAATGGTGTTCGCAGGAGAAGCGGCGACCCTGCGCGATGACAAGGCGCGGATGGAGCAACTCGCCGGTGTGGCGCACGCCGCCTGACTGCGACGTCAGTCTGGCAACTGGCTGCGGATGAGCTGGCAGAGCTTTTGCGCCCAGGGCGGCACGCGCTCTGTGGGCACATAGGCGTAGCCCAGAATCAGACCGCGCTGCTGCGGCTCACCCAGGTAATACCGCGACAGCGGCCGCACCGTCATGCCCTGGGCATCAGCGGCGCGGGCGATGGCCTCATCATCCACTTTGCCGCATTGCGGGGTGAACAGCAGGCACAGGTGCAAGCCGGATTCCTGGCCGGAGATCTGCACCCGGTCGCCCAGGCAGCGCTGAATGCGCCGCGCCAGTTCGTCGCGCCGCGCCTGGTAGGCCACGCGCAGGCGGCGGATCAGGGTGTTGAGATGGCCTTCGGTGATGAAGTCGGTCAGCGCCGCCTGCAGCATGAGCTGCCCAGGCCGGTACAGGTCGTAGAGCCCGGTGTTGAAGGCGGGCAGCAGATCGGCCGGCGCCACCAGATAGCCCAGACGGATGCCGGGGTACATCACCTTGGAGAAGGTGCCTGAGTAAAGCACCTGCGCATGGTCGTCCAGTCCCTGCAGGCTGGCGAAGGGGCGGCCGCCGAAGCGGAATTCACTGTCGTAATCGTCCTCAAAAATCCAGCAGCGCTGTTGCGCGGCAAACTGCAGCAGGGCGCGGCGGCGCTGCAGGCTCATCACATGGCCGAGCGGATATTGATGCGACGGCGTGACGTAGATCAGCCGTGGCCTGCCCTGCTGCCAGTCGGCCGCCGACGGCGCCATGCCCTCCAAGTCCACCGCGATCGGCTTGAGCTTCAGCCCGGCGGCCTGCAGCGCCCGGCGCGCGCCCCAGTAGCAGGGGTTTTCCACCCAGGCCTCGTCGCCGTGATCGGTGAGCAGCCGCGCCGCGAGATCGAGCGATTGCTGCGTGCCCGAGGTGATGAGCACCTGCTCGGGCGTCACCCGCACCGAGCGCGACAGGCTGAGGTAGCCGGCAATCGCCACGCGCAGCGGCATATAGCCGCCCTCCTGTCCATAGTCGAGCAGGTCGCGGTCGAGGCCGCGCCAATACTTGGCCTGCAATTTTTGCCAGAGCTGGATGGGGAACTCGGCAAACTCGATCTCGCCGGGCGCGAACGGCTGCACCTCAAAGTCCGCCGAGCCCGACTGCGCCGTGAGCAGGTTGCCGCGCTGCGAGAGTTCACGCGGCGAGCCGCTGTTCGCACTGGCGGCCTGCGCCAGCTTGCGCCCTCGCACAGCCGGGCTGAGCGGGCCGAGTTCCGGCAGGGTGTCAGACACAAAGGTGCCGCTGCCCTGGCGCGCGGTGAGGTAGCCTTCAGCCGTGAGCTGGTTGATGGCCGACATGACCGTATTGCGCGAGAGATTCAGGTC
>JAQTVS010000270.1 GCA_028706735.1 Thiomonas sp. | reverse complement strand
CTCTGAGCCCGACAGCTGGAATCTGTCGCCGCAGGCTTTGGCTGCAGCGCTGGCGGCGTTGCAGGCAGAAGGCATCACGCCCAAGGCCGCCGTGGTCGTCAACCTCTACGGCCAGAGCGCCGAGATGGACGCGATCATCCCCTTGCTCGAACGGTATGGCGTGCCCATGCTTGAAGACGCGGCCGAATCGCTCGGCGCGACCTACCACGGACGCCCCAGCGGCAGCTTCGGCAAGCTGGCGGTGTTTTCCTTCAACGGCAACAAGATCATCACCACCTCCGGCGGCGGCATGCTGGTGAGCAACGACGCCGCGCTCATCGACCACGCCCGCAGGCTCTCCACCCAGGCGCGCGAACCGTCGCGGCATTACGAGCACATTGAAGACGGCTACAACTACCGTTTGAGCAATGTGCTGGCGGGCATCGGCCGCGGCCAATTGCGGGTGCTCGATCAACGGGTGCAGAGCCGCCGCGCGGTGTTCGCGCAGTACCGCGACGCGCTTGGCGCCGTGCCTGGGCTGCGCTGGATGGCCGAGCCCGAGGGCCACCAGTCCAGCCGCTGGCTATCGGCCTTCGTGCTGGAGAGCGAAGATAGGGAAGGCCACAGCGCGCAGGCCCGCCGCGACGCGCTGCTCGACTTTCTCGAACGCCACAACGTCGAGGCCCGGCCGGTGTGGAAGCCCATGCATCTGCAACCTCTGTATGCGGGCAGCCGCTATTTTTCGCATACGCCGGGTCAAGATGTGAGCCGAGCGCTGTTCGAGGGCGGCATCTGCCTGCCCTCGGGCTCGAACATGAGCGCCGCGCAGCGCGCACGGGTGTGCGACCTGGTGGCGCGCGGTCTGGGCGTGGCCACACGGAGCGCCGCATGAGGTTTTCAACCCGGGCCCCCTGGCGCCCCGCTGCGGCAGACGCCCTGCTCGTCGCCTTCACCTGGCTGGTCGCCTTCCTGTTTCGCTTCAGCCTGCTGCGCAATGACGCGCCGGCCAACCTGGCGCAGATTCTGTGGATCAGCACGCCCCTGGCCGCCGTGGTGTGGGTGGCGGCGCTGGCCGGACTGGGAGCGTATCGGACGCCATGGCGGCACACCAGCGTGCCCGAGTTCAAGCGGCTGGCCTCGGCCATGATTGTGGCGGCGCTGGCGCTGGCGGCGGTGCTGCTGTTGCTGCGCCTGCCCAATTTCCCACGCTCCATCGTGCTGCTGCATCCGCTGTTCGCGGGCGCTGCGCTGCTTGGCCTGCGGCTGGCCGCGCGCATTCTGGCCGAAGGGCGGCTGACCCGCTCTACCGCGCAAGGCAAACCGCTGCTGGTGCTGGGCACGCTCGACGACGCCGCGCGGGCGCTGCAGAGCCTGCGCTCCAGCAAGGGCTGGCAGGTGGTCGCCCTCATCAGCCCGAACCGCGGCGAAGTGGGCCGCAGCGTGCAGGGTGTGCGGGTGGCCGGCAGTGTGGACGATCTGGCCCGAGTGGCGCAGGCGCAAGGCGCCAGCCACGCACTGATCGCCAGCGAGCCCGGCAGCCCTGCGCGCCGCGCGCTGCTGCTGCAGGCCAGCGATGCGCGCCTCGCCCTGCTCACTCTGCCGCGCGCCGACGACTGGCTGCAGAGCGGCGGCAGCGGAGGCAATGGCCAAGCGCCGCGCCAGGTCGAGCTGGCCGATCTGCTGGGGCGCGCCGCCGTGCAGCTCGACGTGCGCGGCCTCTCCGGCCTGCTCGCGGGGCAGGTGGCGCTGGTCACGGGCGCGGGGGGTAGCATCGGTTCGGAGCTGTGCAGGCAGATCGCGCGCTTCGGCGTGCGGCAACTGGTGTGCATCGACTCCTCTGAAATCGCCATTTATGCACTGGAGCAGGAGTTCAAGGCCCGCTTTCCCGAGCTGCGCGTGCGCTACTACACCGCCAACGTGCGCGAACCCGAGCGGCTGCTCGACCTGTTCAATCTGCACCGCCCCGCCGTGGTGCTGCACGCCGCGGCCTACAAGCATGTGCCTTTGATGGAAGACGACAACGCCATCGAGGCGCTGCGCACCAATGTGCTGGGCACGCTGGGCGCGGCACGCGCGGCCACGGCCAGCGGAGCGCAGCGCTTCGTGCTCATCTCCACCGACAAGGCGGTGAACCCGACCAATGTGATGGGCGCGAGCAAGCGGCTGGCCGAACTGGCGCTGCAGGCGCACGCCGCGCAGCACCCCGACACGCATTGCTGCGCGGTGCGCTTCGGCAATGTGCTGGGATCGAGCGGCAGCGTGGTGCCGCGCTTTGCGGCGCAGATCGCCGCGGGCGGGCCGATCACCGTGACCCACCCGGAGATCGTGCGCTACTTCATGACCATTCCCGAAGCCGCGCAACTCGTGCTGCAGGCGGGACTGATGGGGGAAAGCGGCAACATCTTCGTGCTCGACATGGGCGAGCCGGTGAAGATCGTCGATCTGGCACGGCTGATGATCCGTCTGTCGAACAAGACCGAGGAGGAGATTCCCATTCACTTCACCGGTCTGCGCCCCGGCGAAAAGTTGTACGAGGAACTGCTGGCCGACGACGAAACCACTCTGCCCACGCCGCACCCTAAACTTCGCGTCGCACGCCAGGCCGAGCAGGACGCCATCGATTTGCAGGCGCTGCAGGCCTGGATCGCCGCCAGCGGCGCGGAGTCACCCGCACAGATCAAGGCCGCGCTGCATACGCTGGTGCCCGAATACGCACCGCAGCTCGGGGGCTATTGATGCGGTGCGGTGCAGTTTGGGCCTGCGCCGCCCCACCCCGGCCCTCCCCACAAGTGGAGAGGGAGCAAACACACCTCCCCCGCGCGTGGGGGAGGTCGGAAGAGAGATGCCCACCCCGGCCCTCCCCACAAGTGGAGAGGGAGCGATCACTCCTCCCCCACGCCGTGGGGGAGGCTGGGAGGGGGAGATGCCCACCCCGGCCCTCCCCACAAGTGGAGAGGGAGCAAACACGCCTCCCCCACGGCTCGAGGGACGCTGGGAGGGGCATACTCAGATCGCGCGCCGCGCTGTTTTCTCCTCCCCCGCTGGGTGGGGGAGGTTGGGAGGGGGAGAGGCCGCAGCACCGCGTTGCCCATGAGCCCTTCATCACTCTCCATGCCGGATCCATAAGGCCGATTCACAGTTTCCGGCCTCGCTTGGTAGACTGCCCCGCGTCGTCGGCAAGCCGTTGGCACGGCCCTTGAGCCAGGGTGCGTCACGCTGCCCCTCGGCGAATCCCCCCCGGTTCGCCCCTCTCGCATCTCCACCGTCCTCCACGGTTCCACGATACTGCGCCCGCAATGGGCGCGGCCGCCGCCATGTCTGAAAACACCTCCCTGATCAAAACCAATATCCTCAGCGGACTGACCGTCGCGCTGGCGCTGGTGCCCGAGGCCGTGGCCTTTGCGCTCGTGGCGCAGGTTTCGCCGCTCACCGGGCTCTATGCCGCGTTCATCGCCTCGCTCATCACCTCGGTGTTCGGCGGGCGTCCGGGGATGATTTCGGCGGCGGCCGGTTCGCTTGCGGTGGTGATGGTGGCGCTGGTCGCGCGCCACGGCGTGGAATACCTGTTTGCCACGGTGGTGCTGATGGGCGTGTTCCAGATGCTGTTTGCCGCAGCGCGGCTGGGCAAGCTCATCCGCATGGTGCCGCACCCGGTGATGCTCGGCTTCGTCAATGGGCTGGCCATCGTGATCTTTCTCGCCCAGCTCGGACAGCTCAAGAGCCCCGGGCCGGACGGCGCCCTGCACTGGATGACGGGTGTGCCGCTGTTGACCATGATCGGGCTGATCGCCCTGACCATGGCCATCATCTATCTGCTGCCGCGGCTGACCAAAGCCATTCCCTCGCCGTTAGCGGCCATTCTGATCGTGGCGGGGCTGGTTGAATTCTTCGGGCTGCAGACCAAGACCGTGGGCGACATGGGCTCGATCGGTGGTGGCCTGCCGAGCTTTCACATTCCGACCGTGCCGATCCACTTCGACACCCTGCAGGTCATCGTGCCCTACGCGCTGATTCTGGCCATCATCGGGCTGACCGAGTCGCTGCTCACCCTCAATCTCATCGACGAGATGACCGACACGCGCGGCCGGCCCAACCGGGAGTGCATGGCGCAGGGCGCGGCCAATGTGGTGACGGGGTTTTTTGGCGGCATGGGCGGCTGCGCGCTCATTGGCCAGAGCATGATCAATGTGAACAACGGCGCGCTCAAACGGCTGTCGGGCATTGTGGCCTCGCTGGCGCTGCTGTCGTTCATTCTGTTCGCGTCGGCATGGATCGAGCGCATTCCGCTGGCGGCGTTGATCGGCGTGATGTTCGTGGTGGCTGAGAAGACCTTCGAGTGGGGCAGCCTGCGGGTGCTGCACAAGGTGCCGCGCAGCGACGCGCTGATCATCATTGGCGTCACCGTGGTCACCGTGCTCACCGATCTGGCCATCGCCGTGGTGCTGGGCGTGGTGATCGCCGCCCTGGTGTTCGCCTGGGAGCAGGCCAAGCG
>JAQTVS010000269.1 GCA_028706735.1 Thiomonas sp. | reverse complement strand
AGAACTGCCGCCCCCACCACCACAAGCCACCAGCGCTAGTGTTGCCAGCGCAGCCAAAACAAATTTCAGAGTAGAAAAAAGTGGTCGGAACATAACGTGTAATCCCATTAATTTAGTGCGCTGCCCTGAAACAGATCAGCGAGATAGATCGTTGTTTGTCACAATTTTTGGCGTCAAAAATACCATCAATTCATTTTTGTTATACATCTTGCTATTGTTCTTGAATAGATTTCCAAGCACCGGAATATCTCCCAAAAGCGGTACTTTATCTGTCTGGTTTTGCTCTTGCGAGGTGTAAATACCACCTAGCACCACAGTCCCCCCGTTTTCCACTTGAACCTGGGTGGTTAGCGTGTTGGTGTCGATCGAGGGCACGCCAGCGGTTGTCGCACCTGGACTGTCTTTATGAATCTCGACGTTCATGATCACATTGCCGTCGGGTGTGATCTGCGGCGTGACGTCGAGGCTGAGCACGGCCTTCTTGAACGTCACGGCAGTTGCGCCGCTGGAGGTCGCCTGCTGATAAGGAATTTCAGTCCCCTGCTCGATGGTCGCCTTGCTCAGGTCACCGGTGATCACGCGAGGCGAGGAGATGATCTTGCCCTTTCCGTCTGCCTCCATTGCCGAGAGTTCCAGATTGATAAACCGGTTTGCGGCCGCATTGAACAGGCTGATGCCCACTGAACTAGGAATAGCGCCTGTCAGCAAACTATTGGCAAGGCCGAATGCGGGGAGATTGACGAACTGCGAATCAGCCAACGTTGCGCCCGATGATCCTGGCTGGTTCGATTGATTTGCGACGCCAAGGTAATCTCCAGACACTGTGCCATAAGTGCCTCCACCCAAATTGACACCCGGCACACCACCCTGAATCCCACGCGCATCCAGGAAACCCAGCTTGACTCCGAGACTGCGTCCGAACTGGTCGCTTGCCTGGACGATGCGGGCCTCGATCATGACCTGGCGGACCGGCTTGTCGATCTTGGCGATCAGCTTGGCCACTTCCTCCAGCTTGGACGGAATGTCGGTGACGAAGATCTGGTTGGTGCGGGGGTCGGCCAGCACCGTGCCGCGCGGGGAGAGGATGCGCGAGGTGGGCGCTACGGAGCTGGACAGGCCGGGCAACAGCAAAGGCGGCGGAGTTGCGGCGGCGCCAGACTGTACTCCGCCCGCGGCGCCGGTCAGCATGGCGACCACGGTGGCGGCCTTCTGGTAGTTGAGCTGGAAGGTCTCGGACTTCACCGGTTCCAGTGCGCTGAGCGATTTTTTCGCTTCGAGATCGGCCTTTTCGCGGGCGAGAATTTCGTCGCGCGGAGCGATCCACAACACATTGCCTTCCTTGCGCTCTCCCAGGCCCTTGGCACGCAGAATGACCTGCAGCGCCTGGTCCCATGGCACGTCTTTCAGTCGCAGGGTGAGGTTGCCAGTGACGGAATCGCTCACTACCACGTTGAGGTGGGTGAAGTCGGCGAAGACCTGCAGCAGTGAACGCACATCAATGTTCTGGAAATTGAGTGAGAGTTTTTCGCCATGAAAGCCAGGGCCGTTGCCCTGCACCAGCGCATTCGGGTTGGGCTGGGTGCGGCGCAGTTCGACCACGAACTGGTCGTCAGCCTGATAAGCGCTTTGCTCGTAATCGCCATTGGGCTGGATGACCATGCGCACCTTGTCGCCCATCTGGAAGGTGGTGATGGAGGTGACGGGCGTAGCAAAATCAGTCACGTCGAGGCGGCGGCGCAGGTCGGCGGGCAGCGAAGTCTTGAGGAAATCGACGACGATGTTCTGGCCCTGCTGGTGAATGTCCACGCCCACTTGGTTGTTGGGCAGATTGACAATCACACGACCGGCGCCGTCTGTACTGCGCTTGAAGTTGATGGCGCGCAGCGCAACTTGCTGGGTATTGAGGTTGTCGGCAAAGTGCACGGTCTGCGCTTGCGGCGCACCGGTTGCGGCCGAGTTGGAGATTGCCGGTTCGTGTGTGGTGTTGAGCAGCACGAGCAGGCGATTGCCTTCAATTTGCGTTTTGTAGGTGGCGGACTGGCGCAGGTTGAGCACCACGCGGGTGCGTCCCTGGGCTTGCACCACGTTGGCCGAGCGCAGATTGCCCTGTTCGAAGTTGACGGTCTGGCGCTGCAGCGCAGAGTCGACTCCAGGAAAATCGAGCACGATACGGGCCGGCTGGTCGATGACAAACCCGTTGGGCGCCGCCGCCAGGGGCTGGGCGAGGTTGATTTGCACAATGGTTTCGGCGCCCTGCCGACTGGCGCTGACGTTCTGAATCGCGTTGTTTGCCGCGAACGCCGGATTGGCGCAGACACTCAGTACAGCCGCAACGGCCAAAAGTGCTGCCCCCAGATGCCGTTTAAGCGCCCCTAGGGCCAAGCTGCGCCCGACCCGCCCCCCAAGGAGGGCAAGAAGTCTTGTGGCGGCCCGGCGTTTTCTTGTCATCGGCATATTCATTGTGTGCTCTCCTGCAATTGAAGGGTTGCCGGGTGTTCAACCCAGTCGCCTGTAGCGTCTTGCACCAGTTCCCTCAAATCGACTTCGCTATCGGTGATTTTGGTGATTTTTCCGAAATGCTGACCGGCATACTCGCCCACATGCGCCCGGTACAGCAGATTGCCCGCTTTGAGCAGGGCGTACTGCCGCCCTTTGACCTTGACGCTGCCGACCATCTGGATTTGGTCCAGCGAATAGGCTTCAAGCGGCTGCTTGGGCCGCGCCAGTTCCGCCTGCAGCAGCGGGTTGAGTTGCTGCACTTCCTGCTTGACGCCGACTTCGAGCTTGGCCGTGGAAAACGGGTCGGCGCCGGCAGTCGGGTCGTAAGCAGCGGGAATGAAGGGCTTGGGCGGCTCGATAGGCTTGATGCGCGGATGCATGCTGGCGCGCTGCTGCGCCATCCATGCCCGGAGATCCTCATGTTTTTGGCCGCAGGCTGTCAGCAAAGCAGCAGACAACAGGGCCGCCATCATCAAGCGCAGACGCAGGCTGTGATGCTGTGTGCTCATTTCTTGCCTCCCGTCTTTTTCGCAGCGCTCGCCTGGGCGGCAATTTCATCCGCGTCGAGGTAGCGGAAGGTTTTTGCGGTGGCGTCCATCACCATGGGCGAGCCGGACTTGGCGGTGTTGGCGGTCAGGCTGATGTTGTTGAGCGTGACAATGCGCGAGAGCTTGGCGATGTCGGTGGCGAAACCCGCCAGATCGGTGTAGCCGCCTTGCAACTTGATCGAAATGGGCAGCTCGGCGTAATACGGCTTCACATCCACCTGCCCCGGTTTGAACAACTCGAACTGCAGCCCCCGCCCGATGCCTGCCTGGTTGATGTCAGACAGCAGCGCATCCATTTCGGCCTTGCTTGGCAGCTGCTTCTCAAGCAACGCGACGTACTGCTGCACCTGAGCTTTCTGGGCCTTGAGCAGATCGAGGCTGACCGCCTGTTCCAGCTTGATTTTGTACTGCTCGCGCAAGGTGACTTCTTCCTGCTGTGCGGAGGTGAGTTGATCGCGCGTGCCGGAAAGCCACGCATACCAACCCAGGCCCAGCGTGAGCGCGAAGGCGGCGGCATAAACGGTGTAGCGCGGCCACTTGGGCCAGGCGCCGGGATCGTTGGGGTTGAGGCCGCGAAACTGCGCGGCGATGTCCTGAAACAGGCCGTTCAGGTCGATTTTTGAGAGTGTGGAAGTCGCCATGTGTCGCCTCACGACTTCGAAGGCGTGGCCGCCGCAGGACCAGCACCCACGCCAGACGCCGCGCCCGCCGGAGTGGGTCGCTTGAGGGTGGCGCGCAACTGGAACTGCGCCACGACGCGCGCCGCATTGCCTGCGCTTGCGGGGGAGATTTGCGAGCGGATTTCAATCAATTCGGGTTTTTCCAGCCAGCCATTCGCACGGCTGAGGTTGCGCAGAAAATCAGCCACGCGCTCCTGGCTGAGCGCCACGCCCTGAATGAGCACCGTGGCGCCGTCCTGCCGGATTTGCGAGAGTTGCACGCCGGCTGGCGTGTCCTGCGTCAGATCGTCGAACAGGTGGACGGGCAAATTGCGATCGGCCTGCAGACTCTCCACGGCTTCTTGCCGCGCACGCAGCGCCTCGATCTCTGCCTTGAGCGAGGCGATGTCCTTGATCTGGCCGTCGAGCTTGGTGTTTTCCGCCTTCAGAAAGTCATTGCGGCTCTGCTGCTGGGTGATCATTTCACTCAGCACCGTGTAACCCAGCGCCAGAACCAATCCACCGACCAGGATGGACGCGAAAACACCCGCATAGAAAGCCTCACGCCGCTTTTTTCGCGTGGCCTCCCGGTGGGGAAGAAGGTTGATCAAAACAATATTCATGACAAGTCCCGTTTCTGCCTCATTGCATGAAACGCCGCATCGCCAAGCCGCAGCAAGTCAGGTAGGACGGCGCCTGGCTGCGCAGCTTTTTCTCACGAACGGTTTCGGCAACCGCCATGCCTTCGAAGGGATTGATGACCATGCAGGCGA
>JAQTVS010000268.1 GCA_028706735.1 Thiomonas sp. | reverse complement strand
GTTCCGCGCGCTGCCGGTGTATGGCAACGCCGTGCCCAGCGGCGCCTACACCACGGTGCAGGGCAACAGCGCCAATCTGCAGGAAGGGCCGATCAACCACACCGGCCGCGCGCTCGACGTGGCCATTCAGGGCCCGGGCTGGATTGCGGTGCAGGCCCCCAATGGCGACACCGCCTACACCCGCAACGGCGATCTGCAGGTCAGCAGCAGCGGCATCCTGTCCACCAGCGATGGCCGCCCGGTGCTCGGCCAGGGCGGCGCGCCCATCTCGCTGCCGCCGCTGGAGTCGGTGCAGATCGGCGCCGACGGCACGATCTCCGGCGTGCCGGTTGGAAGCCAGCCCAACGCGCTGGTGGTGGTCAACCGCATCCAGCTCGTCAACCCGCCTGCAGCACAGATGCAGCGCGGCGCCGACGGCCTGTTCCGCGACACCCAAGGCCCGGCGGCGGCTGACGGCAACGTGCAGCTCGCCGTGGGCGCGCTGGAGGGCAGCAATGTCAACCCGGTGCAGGCCATGATCCAGATTCTCGACAACACCCGCGCGTTTGAAATCCAGACCAAGCTCATGCAGACCGTCGACCAGAACCACCAGGCCGCGTCGCAATTGCTGACTGTGAACTGATCCGCCTCGTCAACGCTCCATTGGACACCCCCTCATGATCCGCTCGCTCTACGTTGCAAAAACCGGCCTGGAAGCCGAACAGACCCGCATGGACGTGATTGCCAACAATCTGGCCAACGTCAACACCAGCGGCTTCAAGAGTTCGCGCGCCGTGTTTCAAGACCTGCTCTACCAGAATCTCACCCAGCCGGGCGCGCAGTCCTCACAGAGCACGCAATACCCCAGCGGGCTGCAGCTTGGCACGGGCGTGCGGCCAGTGGCCACCGAGCGGCTGATGACGCAGGGCAACCTCACCCAGACCGGCAATTCGCTGGACGTGGCGATCAACGGCCAGGGCTTTTTCCAGGTGCTCAAGCCCGACGGCACCATCGCGTACACCCGCGACGGCACCTTCCAGCTCAACAACCAGGGCCAGGTCGTGACGGCCAGCGGCTATCTGGTGCAGCCCACCATCACCGTGCCAGCCAGTGCGCAGACCCTGACCATCGGCAATGACGGCACCGTCTCCGTCACCCTGCCGGGGCAGGCCGCGCCGCAGCAGGTTGGGGCGCTGCAACTGGCCAGCTTCGTCAACCCCACCGGGCTGCAGAGCATTGGCGACAACCTTTATCTGCAGACCGGCTCCAGCGGCGCGCCCAACACCGGCCAGCCCACGCTCAACGGTCTGGGCTCGGTGCAGCAGGGCTATCTGGAATCGTCCAACGTCAACGTGGTGGCCGAACTGGTGGACATGATCTCCACCCAGCGCGCTTACGAAGTCAACAGCAAGGCGGTGCAGGCCTCCGACCAGATGCTGCAGTACGTCAACAACAATCTGTGATGACCGCGATGGCTGTCCTGCGCCTTCCCCGCCTGTTGCTGGCCGCCGCGTTCGCCCTGCTGCTGGGCGCCTGCGCCACGGCGCCGCAGCACCTCAGCAGCGGTGCGCTCAAGCCCCTGCCCATCCCGGCCGAGCCGGAGTCGATGAACGCGCACTCGCCAAACGGCGCCATCTGGCAGCCGGGCACGAATGTGTCGTTGTTCGAGGACAGCCGCGCGCACCGCGTGGGCGACCTGATCACCGTGCTCATCCAGGAAAACGCCAACGCCACCAAGTCCACCAACACCACGGTGAACAAGGCCGACAGCGTCAGCGCAGGGCTGTCGAGCTTCTTCGGCAAGCCATTCACCGCGGGCGGCTACTCGCCGTCGATGGGCATGACCTCGTCCACCAAATTCGGCGGCAACGGCGCCACCTCGCAGAGCAACACCTTCACCACCACGCTGCAAGCCACCGTGGTGCAGGTGATGAGCAACGGCAACATGCAAATCTCCGGGCAGAAGGAAGTCATGCTCAACGGCGGGCATGAATACATCCGCGTGGCCGGCGTGGTGCGCGCCGCCGACGTGAGCCAGCAGAACACCGTGCTGAGCACGCAGATCGCCAACGCCCGCGTGGAATACAGCGGCACGGGCGATGTGTACGCCGCCGCCAAAGTGCCCTGGCTGGCGAGCTTTTTCCTGTCGCTGTGGCCGTTCTGAAACTGGGTGACAACATGCCGATCGACTCACTGCGCACGCCCCTCCCCCTCCCAACCTCCCCCACGGCGCGGGGGAGGAGTGGCTGCTCCCTCCCCGCGCGCGGGGAGGGCCGGGGTGGGGAGCGTGCCGTTTATCGCCACCTGCTCGCCTGGCTGGCGGCGCTCTGCCTGCTCGGCGCCCTGCTGACCGCCCCGGCTCACGCCGCCGCCATCCGCGACTTGGCCAGCGTGCAGGGCGTGCGCGTGAATCAACTCGTCGGCTACGGCCTGGTGGTCGGCCTCGGTGGCACGGGCGACCAGGCCACGCAGGTGCCCTACACCACGCAATCGCTGCTCTCCATGTTTCAGCGCCTGGGCATCAACCTGCCGCCAGGCGTGGCCTCCAATCTGCAGCCCAAGGACGTGGCCGCGGTGATGATCACCGCCAACCTGCCGCCGTTCTCCCAGCCCGGCCAGCAGATCAACATCACCGTGTCCGCCGTGGGCAATGCCGCCAGCCTGGCCGGCGGCACCCTGCTGATGACCCCGCTCAAGGGTGCAGACGGCCAGACCTACGCCGTGGCCCAAGGCAATGTGGTGGTCAGCGGCTTTGGCGCGGCCTCGGGCGGCAACAGCACCCAGGTCAATTTTTTGACGGCTGGCATGATTGCCAATGGCGCCACGGTGGAACGTGCCGTGGCGAGCAATTTCGACCAGGCCGGGCCGATCTCCCTGTCGCTCAACACCCCCAGCTTTGGCACCGCCAGCCGCGTGGCCGACCGCATCAACCAGCAGTTCGGCGCGGGCACCGCCACGGCGCTGAACGCCGGCGTCATCCAGGTGCAGGCGCCGCTGACGGCGGGCGCGCGCACCGCGTTTCTCGGCCAGGTCGAAGCGCTGGATGTCTCGCCCGAGTCGCCACCGGCCAAGGTGGTGATCGACGCCCGCAGCGGCACCGTGGTGCTGGGCCAGAACGTGACCCTGGGCGCCTGCGCCGTGGCGCACGGCAATCTGTCCGTCACCATCAGCACGCAATACGAAGTCAGCCAGCCCAATCCGCTGGGCGCCGGCCAGACGGCGGTGGTGCCGAATACCAGCGTGAAGGCCAAGGCGGACAAGGCCAATCTGCTGATGTTCAACCCCGGCGTCACGCTGGAGGCCGTGGTGCGCGCACTCAACGCCGTGGGCGCGGCGCCAAACGACCTCATCGCCATCCTGCAGGCGATGAAGGCTGCGGGCGCGCTGCACGCCCAGCTCGACGTGATCTGATCCGAACAACAATCATGGCAACCGCGCCCATCCTCCCAGCCGCGCCTCTGCCGCCCGGCGGCGCCACAGCGGCCAACAGCCTGTCGTTTCAGGGGCTGAACCAGCTCAAGGCCGCGGCGAATGCCGACCCGCAGAGCCCGCAGGCCATCAAGGCGGTAGCGCAGCAGTTCGAGGCCCTGCTGATGCAGCAGATGCTCACCGCAATGAACGCCACCCGCCTTGGCCCCGACATGCTGGGCGACACCGCCGGCCCGATGTTCAAGTCGATGTTCAACCAGCAGCTCGCCACCACCATGAGCCAGGGACAGGGCATTGGGCTCGCGAGTTTCATCGCACGCGAACTGTCCAGCCGCTATGGCACGCCACCGGGCGCAAAGCACGCGCTGTTTGCCCTTCCCGCCGCCCACGAAACCGCCGCGGCGGCGCAACCCGCGCAGAGCGCACTGACCACCCCCGGCGCACGCGCCGCGGCGCTGAATACCGCGATGCTGCCTCTGGTGAGCAGCGGCAACACGCCCCTGCCCAAGGAACCCCTGAGCGCCTACCGGCAAAGCGCCCTGCCCGTTCTGCCCTCCATCCAGCCTGCCGCCACGGCGGCAACGCCGGCAGCCACCGGAGCCAAGTCCTCGGCTGCGGATCAGGCCAAACAATTCATCGCCAGCATCCTGCCCAGCGTGCAAACTGCGGCCAAGCAACTCGGCGTCGCACCGGTGGCCATTCTGGCGCAGGCCGCACTGGAAACCGGCTGGGGGCAGCACGCCCCCGGCAATAACGTGTTCGGCGTGAAGGCCGGATCGGGATGGGGCGGCGGCACGGTGCAAACGCTCACCCAGGAGTTCCAGAACGGCGTCGCGTCGGTGGGCGCGGCCGCATTCCGCGCCTACCAAAATGTGAACGAGAGTGTGCAGAACTACGCCGCCCTGCTCTCCCGTCCGCGCTACCAGGCCGCCCGCGACCAGGGCAACGATATTTCGGCATTCGCCAACGCCCTGCAGCGCAGCGGCTACGCCACCGACCCCCACTACGCCGCCAAGCTGGTGGCTATCGCCCGCAGCCCGCGCATGCAGCAAGCGCTCGATCAGCTTGGCGTACCCTCAAGTCTTGCG
>JAQTVS010000267.1 GCA_028706735.1 Thiomonas sp. | reverse complement strand
CAGCGGCCCGCGCGGAGCAGCTTGACGTCAGCCGCTTGACGTCAGCCGCTTGACGTCAGCCGCTTAACGTCCGAGATCGTCGAGCACGGCCAGCGTGGCTTCGGCCTGGTTCAGGGCGTAGAAATGCAGCCCTGGCGCGCCGCTGGAGATGAGTTCTTCGCACAGGCTGCTAACGACCTCGCGGCCAAAGGCGCGGATGCTCTCGCGATCGTCGCCGTAGCTCTGCAGGCGCAATCGCACCCAGCGTGGAATCTCGGCGCCACAAACCTCTGAGAAGCGCAGGAGCTGGCTGGAATTGGTGATGGGCATGATGCCCGGCACCACGGGCACATCGAGGCCGAGGGCCCGCACGTCGTCGACAAAGCGGCGATAGGCCGCGGCACTGTAGAAGTACTGGGTGATGGCCGAGTTCGCCCCGGCGCGCACCTTGTCGGCGAAATGCTGCAGATCGTCGAGTGGGCTTCTGGCCTGCGGATGCATCTCGGGATAGGCGGCCACTTCAATGTGAAACGCGCTGCCCATTTCGTCGCGGATGAACGCCACCAGATCGCGGGCATGGTGGAACTCGCCGCCCATGCCATAGCCCGAAGGCAGGTCGCCACGCAACGCCACGAGACGCTTGACGCCCGCAGCCTGAAAGGCGCGCAGATGCCCGCGCACCGAATCCCGGCTGGCGCCGATGCAGGACAGATGGGGCGCGGCGTCCACGCCTTCGGCGAGGATGTCGCGCACCGTCTGCAGGGTGCCTTCCTGCGTGGAGCCGCCGGCCCCGAAGGTCACGGAACAGAACTCGGGCTGGCGCGCGTACAGACGTTGCCGCACGGCCCGGAGTTTGTCCGCGCCCTCGGGCGTCTTGGGCGGGAAGAACTCGAAGCTGAGATGGACCCGAGGAGAAACCGATTGTGCGGAGGCCATGCGCATCAGTACCGGTAGTGGGCCGGCTTGTACGGACCGTCCTTGGGCACGTTGATGTAGGCGGCCTGCTGGTCGCTCAGCGTGGTGAGCTGCACATTGAGGGTGCTGAGCTGCAGCCGCGCCACATGCTCGTCGAGGTGCTTGGGCAGGGTGTAGACGCCCACGGGGTATTCGCCCGTCTTGGCGAACAGTTCGATCTGCGCCAGGGTCTGGTTGGCGAAGCTGGAGCTCATCACATAGCTCGGGTGGCCGGTGCCGCAGCCCAGATTCACCAGGCGGCCCTTGGCCAGCAGGATGATGCGCTTTCCGTCGGGAAAGATGATGTGATCGACCTGCGGCTTGATCTCTTCCCACTGGTACTTCTCGATGCCCGCGACATCGATCTCGTTGTCGAAGTGCCCGATATTGCAGACGATGGCCTGGTTCTTCATGCGGGCCATGTGGTCGTGGGTGATGACGTGATAGTTGCCGGTGGCGGTGACGAAAATGTCGGCGTGCTCGCAGGCATAGTCCATGGTCACCACGCGATAGCCTTCCATTGCGGCCTGCAGGGCGCAGATCGGGTCGATCTCGGTCACCCACACCTGGGCGGACAGCGCACGCAGAGCCTGCGCCGAGCCCTTGCCCACGTCGCCATAACCGGCGACCACGGCGATCTTGCCCGCGACCATCACATCGGTGGCGCGCTTGATGCCGTCCACCAGGCTTTCGCGGCAGCCGTAGAGGTTGTCGAACTTGCTCTTGGTCACGCTGTCGTTGACGTTGATCGCCGGAAACTTGAGTTCGCCGCGCTGGTGCATCTGGTAGAGGCGATGCACCCCGGTCGTCGTCTCTTCGGTCACGCCCTTGATGTGCGCCAGGCGGGTGGAATACCACTTCGCATCGGTCGCAAGCCGCGCCTTGATCGCGGCGAACAGCACACGCTCTTCTTCGCTGGTGGGGTGGTTGAGCACCGCGGCGTCGGTTTCGGCCCGCGCGCCCAGGTGCAGCAGCAGGGTGGCGTCGCCGCCGTCGTCCAGGATCATGTTGGAGTAGCCGCCGTCGGCCCACTCGAAAATGCGGTGGGTGTATTGCCAGTAGTCGTCGAGCGACTCGCCCTTGACCGCGAACACCGGTGTGCCGCTGGCGGCAATTGCGGCGGCGGCGTGGTCCTGGGTCGAGAAGAAATTGCACGAGGCCCAGCGCACCTGCGCGCCCAGCGCCTGCAGGGTTTCGATCAGCACGGCCGTCTGAATGGTCATGTGCAGACTGCCGGTGATGCGCGCGCCGCGCAGCGGCTGGCGGGCGGCGTATTCGTCGCGGATGGCCATCAGCGCGGGCATTTCGCTCTCGGCAATGGCGATCTCGCGACGGCCCCAGTCGGCCAGGCCGATGTCGGCAATCACATAATCAGGGGATGTTTTCATATCGACCACAGCGTTCATACAAACTCCGAACAAGGTGGCCGGGAACGGATGCGCACCGCATCCCGCGCCCGGCACGGGTTGGGTGAGCGCCGTTGAAGGAAAGCCGCCAGCAAGTTGAAGCGGCCTGCGATCAAAGTCCCGAGCCTGGCGACGGCGGCGATCAACTCGCCCCGTGCGTTGCAACGCTCCTCGGGAAGCCGTGCATTCTATCGGTTTGCCGCAGGTTTGCCACGCGCGCGCCACGGCCCATAAGATGGCCGATCCAGCCCCGCGCGCCCTTCGCCCTGCCCACGCCATGCGTCCTTCGCCACGCCGCTTTCCAGCACCCACTCTCGCTGGGCTGCGCCCGCTGCTGCTGTGCGGCCTGCTGCTGACAAATCTGCCTTGGGCGCAGGCCGAAGCGCCCAGCCCGCCGCCGCCCCTGTTGCTGGCCGAAACCGCCTCAAGCCAGCTCGATCCGGCGCCCTACTGGGTGAGCGAAAAACTCGACGGCGTGCGCGCCTTCTGGGACGGCCGAGTGCTGCGCTTTCGCAGCGGCAACCCGGTGCCCGCCCCGGCGTGGTTTACCGCTGCGCTGCCCGCGCAGCCATTGGACGGCGAGCTGTGGATCGCCCGCGAACGCTTCGACCAGGTCTCGGGCATCGTCCGCAGCAATCCGCCCAACGACCGCGACTGGAAGCAGGTGCGCTACATGGTGTTCGAGTTGCCCAATGCCCCGGGCAGCTTCGCCGACCGCAATGCCCGCATGCGCACGCTGGTGGAGCGGGCGCATGCGCCCTGGCTGCAAATGGTTCCTCAGTTCCGCGTGCCCAACTCCGCGGCGCTCAAGCAGCATCTCGACAAAATCGTGAAGCAAGGCGGCGAGGGCCTGATGCTGCACCGCGCCGATGCGCCGTATCAAACCGGCCGTCAGGACGTTCTCCTCAAGCTCAAGCCCTGGCAAGACGCAGAAGCCACCGTCATCGGCTACACGCCGGGCAAAGGCAAATATGCGGGGCTGACCGGCGCGCTCAACATGCAGATGCCCGACGGCAAGACCTTTCGCATTGGCTCCGGCCTGAGCGACGCGCTGCGCCGCAACCCGCCGCCCATCGGCACTCTCATCACCTACCGCTACCAGGCTCTCACGCCCTCGGGCATTCCACGCTTCGCCCGCTACCTGCGCGTGCGTGCGCCCGAATGACACCCAGGCTTACAACCAGCGGGAACGCTTCAGCCAGTAGTACAGCCCGCCGCACAAACCCAGAGTGAAGACGATCAACGCCGGATAGGACCAGCGCCAGTCCAGTTCGGACATGTGCCGAAAGTTCATGCCGAACCAGCCGGTGAGCAGCGTGGGCACGGCCAGCAGCGCGGCCCAGCCGGCCAGCCGTTTGACCACCTCGTTCTGCTCCAGCGTCACGAGCGAGACCGAGACATTCATGGCCGCCGAGAGCATTTCGCGCAGTGCACCCACCGTGTCGTTGATGCGGTTGGCGTGGTCGTTCACATCGCGGAAGTAAGGCCGCACGGCCTCGGGCATCACGTCATCGTGCAGACGCTGAAGCTGCGTCAGCACATCCTGCAAAGGCGCCACCGCCAGCCGCAGGCGGGTGAGCTCGCGCTGCATCGCGTACAGCCGCTTGAGCGTGCCGCGCCGCCATTGACGCGCGAAGATCTCGCCTTCCAGTTCCTCCAGCTCGGCCCGATACGCCTCGACGATGGGCAGATAGCCGTCGACGATGGCATCGAGCACCGCATACAGCGCATACCCTGGCCCCTGCGCCAGCAGCGCGGGCGTCTGCTCGGCATTGCGACGCACCGTCGTATAGCCGGTCGAATCACCATGCCGAATGGTGAGGATGTAGTTGCGGCCCATGAAGACATGCGTCTCGCCGAACCGCACATGCGCGCCGCTGCGCGAGGCCGTGCGCGCCACGACAAACAGCGCGTCGCCATAAGCCTCCAGCTTGGGGCGCTGGTGCGCCTTGCCCGCGTCTTCCACCGCCAGCGGGTGCAGGCCGAATTCCTCCTGCATCTGCGCCAGCAAGGCCGCATCCGGCTCATACAACCCCACCCAGACAAACCGGTCGGGCAAAGCGAGCATGTCGCTGATCGCCTCCAGCGCAATGTCGCCCACCCGCTTCCCGCCGCGGTCATAGGCCACGCAGGCCCGGACGGGGTTTTCGGCGTTGGGGG
>JAQTVS010000012.1 GCA_028706735.1 Thiomonas sp. | reverse complement strand
CAGCTGACTAAAAGGAACGACCACCATGAGTAAAAGCACCCTGCATGCCTCATCGACCCCGATTCACATCGGCATTTCCGATGACGACCGCGCCAAGGTGGCCGAGCAGCTCTCGCATCTGCTGGCCGACACCTACACGCTCTATCTCACCACGCACAACTTCCACTGGAACGTCACCGGGCCGATGTTCAACAGCCTGCACATCATGTTCATGGAGCAGTACACCGAGCTGTGGAATGCGGTCGATCCGATCGCCGAGCGCATCCGCGCGCTCGGCTTCTCCGTGCCCGGCTCCTATCAGGCTTTTAGCTCCCGCTCCAGCCTGGCCGACGTGCCTGCGCAGCCGCCCAAGGCGCAGGAGATGATCGGCATTCTGGTCAAGGGCCATGAGGCCGTGGCCAAGACGGCGCGGGCGGTGTTCACCGTGGCCGACGAGGTCAATGACCAGCCCACCGCCGACCTGATGACCCAGCGACTGGACATTCACGAAAAAACCGCCTGGATGCTGCGCTCGCTGCTCGAAGGCTGATTAGCGTTCCTTCGCCCGTTTCATCGACGTTCCCTGCGTGGCGATAATTCACGCATGGAACGTCTGCGCTTATGGCTGGCCTTGATCCGTTGGGACAAGCCGGTCGGTTCTCTCCTGTTGTTGTGGCCGAGTCTGTCGGCCTTGTGGATCGCCAGCGATGGCCGGCCGAGCTGGTGGCTGGTCGTCGTGTTCATCGCGGGCACGTTTCTCATGCGTTCGGCGGGTTGCGCCGTGAACGACGTGGCCGATCAAGACTTCGACCGCGCCGTGCGACGCACCGCGCAGCGCCCGGTCACATCAGGCAAGGTGTCTTCCCGCGAGGCGCTGCTCGTCGGCGCGGCGCTCGCACTCGCGGCCTTCGGCCTGGTGCTCACCACCAATGCGCTGACCATTCAGATGTCGGTCGCCGCCTTGTTCATCGCCATCGCTTACCCCTACACCAAGCGCTGGCTGGCGCTGCCGCAGGCCTATCTCGGCGTGGCCTTCAGCTTCGGCATTCCCATGGCCTTCGCCGCCGTGCGCGGCGACGTGCCGCTGCTCGCCTGGGTGCTGCTGCTGGGCAATCTGTTCTGGGTGCTGGCCTACGACACCGAATACGCCATGGTGGACCGCGAAGACGATCTCAAGGTCGGCATCAAGACCTCGGCCATCACCTTCGGCCGGGCCGACGTGGCGGCGGTGATGGCGAGCTACGCCGCTTACATCGCGCTATGGGCCGCCGTGGGCTGGGCGCTGCAACTGGGCTGGCCTTACTTCCTGGGCGTGGCCGCGGCTGCGGCGCAGGCCGCGCATCACTACACCCTCATCCGCGATCGCGATCCGGCGCAATGCTTCCGCGCCTTCCGGCTCAACCACTATCTGGGATTGGCGATGTTTGTCGGAGTCGTGCTCGCCTACATCAATTGAGACAAAGTCTCTGCGACTGGCATGCGGCTGTCCTATGCCTTGGCGCATTCATTTGTTGTCCGCTATTCGCCTTGTTTAGTGATGGACGAGCGCCAGCTTCAGACCCAGCCCGATGAACGCTGTCGCAAAGACACGGCGCATCCAGAGAAGGACGGCGGGCCGCGAGAGGATGTGTATGCGCGCCTTTGCCGCGAACGTGCCGTAAAGCATGAACACACCGAAGGTCATCGCCATGAAGGTGGCCGACAGTTCCAGCATGGTCCCCGTTGGATTGGCGTCGCCAGCGCGAACGAACTGCGGCAGGAAGGCGACGAAGAACATCGACAGCTTGGGGTTGAGAAGGTTGATCAAGACGGCGTGCCGAATCATCTGCATGTCAGAGCGGGTCGGAGTGTTGGCGTTGATCGTCATCGCACCCCGATTGCGCCATGTCATCCATGCCAGATAGAGCAGGTAGCACACGCCCGCGATCTTGAGCAGTTGGAATGCCAAGCTGCTGGCGTGCAACACGGCGGCGAGCCCCGTGACGGCCACCAGCGCCTGCGGCAGGATGCCGAGTGTGCAGCCAAGTGCCGCGACGACGGCTCCGCGCACGCCATTTGACAGACCCGCGGCCAAGGTCAGCAGGACGCCTGTCCCCGGGGATGCGACGACGAGCAGTGAGGTGATCAGGAATTCGAGTCCCATCAGGCGAGTGCCTTCCGCACCAACGCCGCCGGCCATAGCTTCTGGATCGATTCATTGAGCGATGCGATCAATCGACCGACGTCGTGCTCGGCCGTGCCATGCACGGCCTCGGCGACGATCAGTACGTTGCGCGTCTCACCGCTCACCGCCGAATACCCGCTCTGCCGATTGGTCCAGCGGCGGGCATGGGCACGGGATTCGTCGTCGGCAAAGATGACCTCGCCGGTCTCAGGATGTTCCACCTCGCCCGAGAAGGTGTCGTAGCGCTCCGTGCCGGTGGCGCGGCGCACCACGAGACCACCTGCGATCCGATCCAGATCGAACGCTGCAATGGGGATGGCAAAGGCGGCCGAGGTGGCGTTGCAGAGGTCCACGAAAGGAAGCACCAATGGCAGGCTTCCCTCTTTGCGTAGACGCCGCAGCAACGACTCCGAGGCGCAGCGATATTGCGTTGGTTTGAGACCCATGCGACTAAAGATGTGCCTCCAGGCTTGAATTTCTGGCAGGTCTGCCTCCGTGCCAGCGGCGATGCGCCGGGTGGCCAGTGTGGTGAGTCGCGCTGCAGTTTCGGTTACATCTGCAACAGAACTGATGCTCTGCACATGCAACACCCCAGTGGATAACTCGGGGAAGTCGTCGCGCAGCGACTGAGAGTAGGAGAACAACATAGGGCACCTTGGGTTCGGACCAGACAGGCCACGATCATCTGTGCTTTTCACCATTCGTTCTTGAACGAAATTGCAGCACGCGGCTTCAGCTCAACACTTTGGCGAATGCCCCAGGAGCGAGCCCAAAAGTGCGCACGAACAATCGTGTCATGTGGCTCTGGTCGGCGAAGCCGCATGCCACTGCTGCTTCGGCGGGTTTCATGCCCCGGCGGATCAACTGGCGGGCCAGGTGTACGCGGCGCTGCACCAGGTAGGCATGGGGGGTCAAGCCGGTCAACCGGGCAAATGCGCGGAGGAACTGATAGCGGCTGAGTCCGGCTTCGTGCGCCAACACGGTGAGCGACACCGCCGCTGCTGGATCGTGGTCCATCATAGAGCGCGCCGAGAGGATCGCTGCCGGAATTCCTGAGAGCCTGGGCGGAATCGGATGCAGGAGCGGACCGATCGCAGACAACAGAGCTTCATCCAGTTGCAACAAACTCGGCGCCGTGCCGGTTGCGACCTTGAACAAGCGATGAACAGCCAAAGCCAACTGTTTGTCGCGGACAGCGGGACTGGCGAACTCGCCATCCAGATGCATTTCCTCGGTGATGTCCTTCGCAGCTTCGACGATGATGGAAGGTTCAAAATAGAGCATGCGCCAAGAGCGTCCTGTGGAGCCGATCGGCGCACCGTCATGCACTTCTCCTGGATTGACCGTGATGACATCGCCAGGCCAGGCTTCGACCGTGCCGCGTCCGCTCGCCGACTTGTGTCCGCCGCGATCCATCAGACCGACGCCAAACAGTTCGTGGGTGTGCCGGCCGAAGACGATGGCTGAGTCGGCAACAACGGCTTCCACTCCGCGTATCCCGCATGGCAGCATCTTGAAATCTTGGCTTTTGGTCATGTCCAGGATCGTGTCTGCATTTTTTATCAACCAGTCAGACGCTCCAGCGCTTCGCGGTAGCGGGCCAGGGTGTGCGCAATGACCTCGGCGGGCAAGGCGGGCGGCGGCGGCTGTTTGTTCCAGCCAGGCACGCCCTCGAGCCAATCGCGCAGAAACTGCTTGTCGAAGCTCGGCGGCGAGCTGCCCTCGGCCCAGGTGTCGGCGGGCCAGAAGCGCGAGGAGTCGGGGGTCAGCACCTCGTCCATCAGGGTGAGGGCGCCGTCTTCGTCGAGGCCGAACTCGAACTTGGTGTCGGCAATCAGGATGCCGCGCGCCGAGGCGTAGTCGGCCGCGCGTTGATAGAGGGTGATGCTGATGTCGCGCACCTGCGCGGCGAGTTCGGCGCCGATGGCCTGTTCCATTTGCGCGAAGGAAATGTTCTCGTCATGTTCGCCCAGCTCGGCCTTGGTGGCGGGGGTGAAGATGGGTGCGGGCAGCTTGCTGGCCAGCTGCAAGCCCGGTGGAAGGGCGACGCCGCAGACGGCGCCGCTGGCTTGATAGTCTTTCCAGCCAGAGCCTGCGAGATAGCCGCGCACCACGGCTTCGACCGGCAGCGGTTTGAGCCGCTTGACCACCATGGCGCGGCCGCGCACCTGATTGCGCTCATCGGGAGCGACGACGGTTTCGGGATCGATATCGAGCAGATGGTTGGGCGCCACGTCGTGCAACAGGCCGAACCAGAACCGCGCCATGCGGGTGAGAATTTCGCCCTTGCCGGGAATGGGTTCGGCCATGATGACGTCGAAGGCCGAGATACGGTCAGTGGCCACCATCAGCAGGCGGTCAGCGCCGACGGCATAGTTTTCGCGCACCTTGCCGCGTGACAGCAGGGGCAGGGAATGCAGGGAGGATTGCAGCAGGGCAGAGGTCATGGGCGGGCTTTCATGGGGGCAAGGCTGGATTGTAGAAATTTGCAGGGTTGAGTTTTTCACCTGCAGCGTTTCACAATAGGCGGGCCGCATGTGCGGCAAACTCTCAACGGAGACTCGACATGGCTGCAAAACGCATTCTGCTGTTGGCGGGTGATTACGCCGAAGACTACGAAACCATGGTGCCGTTCCAGACCCTGCTGGCCGTGGGGCACACGGTGCATGCGGTCTGCCCCGACAAGAAGGCGGGCGATCAGGTGAAAACTGCGATTCACGACTTCGAGGGCGCGCAGACCTATTCCGAAAAGCCCGGCCACAACTTCACCCTCAACGCCACTTTCGCCGAAGTGAAGGCCGAGGACTACGACGCGCTGGTCATCCCCGGTGGACGCGCCCCCGAATACCTGCGGCTCAACCCCAAGGTGCTCGATCTTGTGCGGCATTTTTTCAGCGCTAACAAGCCGGTGGCGGCGGTGTGCCACGGCGCCCAGATTCTGGCGGCGGCAGGCGTGCTGCAGGGGCGCAAGTGCTCGGCCTATCCGGCCTGTGGCCCGGAAGTGCGCGAGGCTGGCGGAGACTATGCCGACATTCCGGTCGATCAGGCGGTGACGCAGGGCAATCTGGTGACCGCACCCGCCTGGCCCGCGCATCCGGTGTGGATGGGGCAGTTTCTCAAACTGCTGGGGACGCAGATCACGCTGTAACGCGTGTGTAAACGCCATGAAAAACGCCGACTTGAAGTCGGCGTTTTTGTGTAGTGCGCCAGGCGTTCAGCTCAGCACCGTCATGCTCAGACGGCGGCGGTAGCCCTCTACCGTGGGATCGGTGACAGGAGGCTGGCCGGGCGCGGGCTTGGGGGCATCCGACGGGGTCATCAGTTCGAGGATGTTGACAAAGGTCTTGCGCGCGCGGTCTTCGCTCCAGTTTTTGTCGCGCATCAGGATGTCGAGCAGTTCGTCGAGCGCCGCCGTCCACTGCTGCGCGGCCATGTGTTGCTGCGCCAGGGCGTAGCGGGCGTCGAAGTCGCGCTTGTTGGCGGCGATGCTGGCCTGCAGTGCGGCAACAGTGGGCAGGCTGGGCGTGGCCTGCGCGGCGGCAAGCCAGTCGGCCAGCGCCTGGATGCGGGCATCGCCCAGCGCCTTGCCGGCAATGGGCTCGAAGGCCAGCTTCGCGTCGGCGGGGCGGCCGTTCTTCAGCAGCAGTTCGACATAGGCCTTGCGTGCGCTATCGTTTGCCGGGTTGGTGGCCAGGTCTTGCTGCAGCTTTTCCAGCGGGGAAAGCGCGGGGCCGGGCGGCGTTTCCGTCTCGGTCTGCTCGGCAGCGTCATCCGCCTGTTCCGGCGCTGAGTCGGGAACGTGCTTGTCGAGAAATTCGCGAATCTGGCCTTCCGGCAGCGCGCCCACGAAACCGTCCACCGGCTGGCCATCTTTGAGCAGCATGACCATGGGAATGCTGCGCACGCCAAATGCAGCGGCCAGTTCCTGCTCTTCTTCGGTGTTGATTTTCACCAGCTTGAAGCGGCCTTCGTAAGCCACTTCCAGCTTTTCGAGAATGGGGCCAAGCGCGCGGCAGGGGCCGCACCACGGCGCCCACAGATCCACCAAGACCGGGACGGTATTGGAGGCTTCGACGACTTCGGTTTCAAAATTGGCAACGGTGGCATCAATCATGTTCGACTCCTGAATAAGCAGGGCAGATGGGGGCGGTCGGCGCCATACCAAGGGGTGTATGCAGGCGCACGATCTGCGTTTGGGTGGAGCATAGCGGGGCGCGATTTCATGGGCTTGATCCACTGCTTCTTAAAATCACCCGTTTACAGGCGTTGCACAGGAGAGAGCAGATGGCCGCAATCGGCGTGGTGATGGGGTCGCAAAGCGACTGGGAGGTGATGCGCCATGCGGCGGACATCCTCATCCGCTTCGGGGTGGAGCACGACTGCCAGGTGGTCTCGGCGCACCGCATGCCCGACGATTTGTTTGCCTACGCCGACAGTGCGCAGCAGCGCGGTCTGCGCGCCATCATCGCCGGCGCGGGCGGCGCGGCGCATCTGCCGGGCATGCTGGCGGCCAAGACCGCGGTGCCGGTGCTCGGCGTTCCAGTGCCAAGCAAGTATCTTCGGGGCGAGGATTCGCTGCTGTCCATCGTGCAGATGCCCAAGGGGGTGCCGGTTGCGACCTTTGCCATCGGCGAAGCCGGGGCGGCGAATGCGGCGCTGTTTGCCGTCGCCATGCTGGCGGCGCACGACACCGCGCTGCGCGATCAGCTCGACGCCTTCCGCGCGGAGCAAACCGCTGCGGCGCGGGCCATGCGCGTGGGTAGCCCAGCATGAGCCGGAGCGCAGCATTCATTCCCCCCGGCGCCACGCTGGGCGTGCTCGGTGGCGGGCAGTTGGGCCGCATGTTTGCCCAGGCGGCGCAGAGCGCGGGCTATGGCGTGGCCGTGCTCGAAGCCGATGAAGCCGCGCCCGCAGCGCAGGTCACCGGCATCCACCTTGCCGCGCGCTATGACGATCCGCTGGCGCTCGATCAGCTCGCCCGCGAATGCGCCGCGGTGACAGTGGAATTCGAGAACATTCCGGCGCACTCGATGCAGTGGCTGGAGTCGCGCGTGCCACTGTCGCCCGCGCCGCAGGCCGTGGCTGTGTGCCAGGACCGGGCGCAGGAAAAGGCCTTGTTTGCGCGGCTCGGCGTTCCTTGCGCACCGCACGCCGTACTGGCAGCGAACGGCGGCCTTGATGCGGTGAGCACTGACCTGTTTCCCGGCATTCTCAAAACCGCCCGGCTAGGCTATGACGGCAAAGGGCAGATCACGGTGCACACTGCAGCCGACCTGCCTGCGGCATGGACTGCCTTGGGCGGTGTGGACTGCATGCTGGAGAAAAAACTCGATCTCGCGTTTGAATTGTCCGTCGTCATGGCGCGCGGCCGCGACGGCTGCTCCGTGCTGTTCAATCCGCAGCAGAATCTGCATCGCGACGGCATTCTGTTCGCCAGCTTTTCGCCCGGCCCCGCCATCACCCCCGAAATCGCCGAAGCGGCGCGGAACGCCGCAGCCACAGTGGCGCAGGGGCTGGACTATGTCGGCGTGCTCTGCGTGGAATTTTTCGTGCTGCGCGACGGTCGTCTGCTGGCCAATGAAATCGCGCCGCGCCCGCACAACTCCGGCCATCACACCATCGACTCCTGCAGCGTGTCGCAGTTCGAACTGCAATGGCGCACCTTGGTGAACGCGCCGCTGCTGGCGCCCAGGCAGCACAGCGCCACTGTCATGCTCAATCTGCTGGGCGACCTCTGGTTCGATGCGGCAGGCCAGCAGCGCGAGCCCGACTGGGCCACCGTGCTGGGGCAGCCCGGCGCGCATCTGCACCTCTACGGCAAGCACGCGCCGCGCAAGGGCCGCAAGATGGGCCATCTCACCTGCACGGCGGCCACCCCTGCCGAAGCGCGCCAGACCGCGCTGCACGCCTGCAGCGTTCTCGGCCTGGAGGCTTTCTAAGGTGAAACAGCCCCCTCACTCGCTGCGCGCGTTTCCCCACGAAGGCGGCAGTTCTTTCGGAGCGGCCGTGTGGCACTGACATGAGTGAAGTGACGACCGACGCCCAGGTGCGTCCTAAAGACATCATCGAGGCCGTGCGGCGGCTGGAAGCGGGCGAACTGATCGGCCTGCCGACCGAAACCGTCTACGGCCTGGCCGCCGACGCCGAGAACCCCGACGCCGTCGCCAAGATTTACGCCGCCAAAGGCCGACCTGCGGACCACCCCGTGATCGTGCATGTGCACCGCCAGGCTGACCTTGAGCATTGGGCGGCCGAAGTGCCCGAGACGGCGCGCCTGCTTGCAGCCGCCTTCTGGCCCGGGCCGCTCACCCTGATTCTGCCGCGCAAGCCCGGCGTAGCCGACGCCTGCGCTGGCGGGCAGGACACGATCGGGCTGCGCTGCCCGTCCCATCCCGTCGCTCAGGCCGTGCTGGCGATTTTCAAGGGCGGGCAGGGCGGCTTGGCTGCGCCGTCGGCCAACCGCTTCGGGCGCATCAGCCCCACCACGGCGGCGCATGTGCATGCCGAGCTCGGCGACGACCTGCTGGTGCTCGACGGCGGCGCCTGCGCCGTGGGCATCGAGAGCACCATCGTCGATTGCACCGTGCAACCCCCGCGCATTCTGCGCCCGGGGCAATTGCTGGCGGCTGACATCGCGCTAGCCCTGGGCGTGGCCGTGGCCGACTTGCTGCGCCCGGCAGAATCTGCTCCGAGTGTGGCGGGCGTGCTGCCGGCGCATTACGCCCCGCGCACGCCGCTGCAGTGGCGTTCACGCGACGAAATCAATGCGCGCTGGGAGATTGACGCGAGCGCGGGGCGGCGCATCGGGGTGCTGGCGTTCCCGCCGCTGCCACATGTGCCCCATCCCTCATGGATCACCCTGCCTGCCGATCCTGCTGCCTATGCGCAACAGCTTTACGCTGTTTTACGCAAACTGGATGCGGCAGGGCTTGAGGAGATTTGCGTCGAAGTCTTGCCGCCATCGCCTGACTGGCTGGCGCTGCGCGACCGGCTGACGCGCGCGGTGCATGGCTCGGGCCGCTAACGTCCTGCAAGAACTGATGGTTCCGCCGCGAAGGACGGGCAGGTATCCTTCGTTGCAAATCGGCAAACCTGTGTCAAATGCGCAGTATCGCTCTTGCGACGCCATTTTCCTTCGGCTACGCTAAACCGAACGGTCGTTCTATTTTGACCCGCCCACCTGCAGGCTAGCAGGCATATAACAATGTTTGAGGAGATGTTCATGCGGAATCGTGTCTGGATTGCGCTGGCCTTGGCCAGCGCCTTGGGCTTGGCAGGTTGCGGCGGCGGAGGTGGCAATCCAACGCCGCCGACGCTGTCAACCGTGGCGAGTGTGAATGCGGCCAGCACGGCGCCGTCTGCGCCGCCGAGTGGCGGGTTCAAGCAGGTCGTGGCGTTCGGTGACAGCTTGTCGGATGACGGGGCGTACACCCTGGCGGCGGTCAGCACCTATGGGGCAACTGTGCCGTTCACCGGGCTGCCCTATCCAGCGGGCGGCCAGTTCACCGTCAATGGTGATGCAACTGGAAACTGGACCGGGGTTTTAGCCTCCAGCCTGAATCTTGGCTTGACGCCAAACGTGATTGGTTACGGCACGACAGCCGGTGTGATGTATCTCGGGGCTACTGGCCCAACCGCAACCCCGGCGTTCTGCGCGTTCAGCGCCCCCGTTTCATCTGGACAAGCCAACTGCACCAACTTCGCACAGGGCGGCTCGATGGTGAGCAACCCCAATGGCATCGGCCATAGCGGCGGCGCACTGACGCTGCCGGTGACGACGCAAGTGCAAAACTACTTCACGCAGTTCGGCGGCAGTTTCAACAGCAATCAGTTGGTGACGGTGCTGGCCGGGAATAACGATGTTTTCACCGCGTTGGGAGCGGTGAGTGCGAGCGTGACACAGGCCGTCACGCAGGCCGTCACGAGCGCCCTGCAGCAAAACCCCAGCCTGACGCAAGCGCAGATTGCGGCCATTCAGGCAACTGCGCAGCACGATGCAACCTCGCAGGCGGTTGCCGTCGCGCAGGCGACCGTGGCGCAAGCGGCAGACGAACTGGCAGCCCAAGTCATTCTGATCACCAGCAAGGGAGCGAAGTATGTGATGGTCTACACCTTGCCGGACTCATCGCAGACGCCGTTTGGCCGCGGTTTGCCTTACACCGGCGCGACGCCGCCGCAAGCGCCTCCTGCCGGTTATGTGTGCGACAACGCCAATACGGGGGCGCCTTGCTATCTGCTTTCCAATCTGGTGCAGGTGTTCAATCAGCGTCTGTTGAACGATCTGCAGGGGCAGCCGGTCAAGGTGTTGGATGGCTACAGCTTGCTCAACCAGGAAGTCGCCAATCCGGCGCAATTCGGTTTCACCAATGTAACAACCCCTTGGTGCGACCCGACGACGACCAGCTCGCTGTTGTGCAACGTCAACACCCCGTATGCCGCCGCTGGTGCCAGTGCGGCTGATTTAGGCACTTGGCTGTTCGCCGATACCCTCCACCCCACACCTGCCGGCTACAAAATCATTGCCGACACGACGCTGCAGGCGATGAAGGGTTTTGGCTGGATTTCGCAATGACACCGAGGAGACGAGCAATGAATGCCTTGCAACGCACTGTACTGGGTAGCATTTTTTCCGCAGCCAGCTTGGCTCTTCTGCCCACTGCGCATGCCGATGATTTTCCGAAAAACATCATGTATGTCGGGGTCGCTTATCTTAACAACCATCCTAGCCAGCCGAATCTGAGCGGCTACAACACCCCGCCCAATCTTAATTTGGCCGAGGGCAATGCCACGACTCTCGGCCTAGGTTACGTGCGCAACCTGCCCGGGCCGTGGAGTTTCGAGCTGGCGCTGGGGTATCCGCCCACGGTGCGCACCTTTGCCGAGGGCAGCGGCTGGCGTTCGCTCAGTGGCGTTGGTGTGACCGATGTGGATGTGTACTCGCCAACGGCTTTCATCAACTTCCACATTCGTGGAAAAGAGGCGAAGTGGGATCCCTTCATCGGCTTGGGCGTCAACTACACATGGTTCCGTAATACCAAGGCATTGCCCCCGCTTGAGCATGCGCAAGGGCCAACCGATATCCATCTATCGAGCGATTTGACCTGGGCCGCACACATTGGTCTGATCTATCGTTTCAATTCGCGTTGGTCGTTGGTGAGTACCGTCGCTTATTCGGATGTGCGCAGCACACTGACCTCCACCTCCTACACGCAGGATCGCTCGGTCATCACTAGTCAGGCGTCAACGGACATCAAATTCAATCCACTGGTCTACACCCTGGCGGTGGGCTATAGTTTTTAAAAGCTTGCTCACGTTGCAAGCTGTGGAAAGAGGGAGCTTCGGCTCCCTTTTTTATTCTCGCAAAGAACAACAAAATGATCTGTCTTTATATACAGCTGTGCTACATTGCGCAGCAGTGCCATTCAGACTTGAGGAGCATGCCATGGAACAGGGAAAATCCACCGTGAATCCAGAAAAAGCCAAGGCGCTCGCCGCCGCGTTGTCGCAGATTGAAAAGCAGTTCGGCAAGGGCACCATCATGCGCATGGATGATGGCGAGGCGCAGCGCGACATTCAGGTGGTGTCCACCGGCTCGCTGGGCCTGGACATCGCCTTGGGCGTGGGCGGCCTGCCGCGTGGCCGGGTGGTGGAAATTTATGGCCCGGAGTCTTCAGGCAAGACGACGCTCACCCTGCAGGTCATCGCCGAAATGCAAAAGCTCGGCGGCACCTGCGCCTTCATCGATGCCGAGCATGCACTCGACGTGCAATATGCCTCGAAGCTGGGCGTCAACCTGCCCGATCTGCTGATCTCCCAGCCGGACACCGGCGAGCAGGCGCTCGAAATCGTGGATGCCCTGGTGCGCTCCGGCTCGGTGGACATGATCGTGATCGATTCGGTCGCCGCGCTCACGCCCAAGGCCGAAATCGAGGGCGAGATGGGCGATTCGCTGCCGGGCCTGCAGGCCCGGCTGATGAGCCAGGCGCTGCGCAAGCTCACCGCCAACATCAAGCGCACCAACTGCCTGGTCATTTTCATCAACCAGATCCGCATGAAGATCGGCGTGATGTTCGGCAACCCCGAAACCACCACGGGCGGCAACGCGCTCAAGTTCTACTCCTCGGTGCGCCTGGACATCCGCCGCATCGGCGCCATCAAAAAGGCCGAAGAGGTCATCGGTTCGGAAACACGCGTCAAGGTGGTGAAGAACAAGGTGGCGCCGCCGTTCAAGCAGGCGGAGTTTGACATCCTCTATGGCGAAGGCATTTCGCGCGAAGGCGAAATCGTTGATCTGGGGGTGGTTGCCAAATTGATCGAAAAATCCGGCTCTTGGTACGCCTACAACGGAGAGAAAATCGGCCAGGGCAAGGACAACGCGCGCGAATTTCTCAAGGCCAATCCCGATATTTCCCGCGAGCTCGAAAACAAAATCCGCGCCAATCTCGGCGTGCCCGAGGCCAACGAAGCCATGGCCGCGAGCGTGACGGATGACGAGCAGGAATAAAGGCCCTCTAGGAGCCGTCGGGCTTGAGTCGCACGGCCTTGTTCCATGCCCATGCCGCGTTCTCAGCCTTCCCTGCGCGCGCGCGCTGTGCGCTATCTGGCGCAGCGCGAGCACAGCCGGGTTGAACTGCGCCGCAAATTGTCGCGTTACTGCGACCAGCCAGAGGTCATTGATGCCTTGCTTGACGACCTGGAGCGAGGCAATCTGCTCAGCAGCGAGCGGTTTGCACTCTCCCTGATCCACCGGCGACAGCAGCGCTATGGCAACCTGCGCATTACGCAGGAACTTGGCGTCCACGGGCTGGCCGCCGCTGCCACGGCGGAGCCGCTGCAGGCGCTGAAAGACAGTGAGTTGGCGCGCGCTCAGGCCGCCTGGGCACGCAAATTCCAGACACTGCCCCAGGACACGGCCGAACGCGCCAAACAGGCGCGCTTTCTCTCACAACGTGGTTTCAGCAGCGAGACGGTGCGCGCCGTATTGCGCGGCGACGGCGTGGAGGAAGACGGTTGACTTGTTGCGGCGCAGCAGGCTGCTAAACTGAATCTTGCGCTCAATCAAAAAAACAGATCCCCATGCGCGACACTCCAGTCGAGTCCATGCAGTCTTCCCGCCGTCTCGTCCATCGACGCAGCATCAGCATTGAGTGCTATGCGCGAGAGGATGGTTTGTGGGACTTGCAGGCGGAGCTGCGGGATGTGAAAACCCGCGACATCACCCTGTCCGAGCGCAACCGCCCCGCCGGCATTCCGGTGCATGACATGCTGCTGGTCGTCACCATCGACAATGCGCTGAACATCGTCGCGGCGCACTCCCATACCCTCTTCAGCCCCTACGCCACCTGCGACGACCACGCGGACGCGTACAAAAAGCTCGTCGGCCTCAATCTGCTGCGCGGCTTTCGCTCTGCGGTGCGTGAGCGCCTGGGCGGCGTGCTCGGCTGCACGCATCTCACCGAGCTGACGCAGGTTCTGCCCACCGCGGCGATTCAGGGCCTGGCCGGGCTGACCACGATTGCCATGCCGGCGCCTCAAGAAAACGCAGGGCAGCCCCAAGTTTTCTTGACCCCCTCGGGGAGCGGGTCGGCGAGCCGACCCAGGGGGCACTCGGACACCGAGCGCCCCGAACAGATGCCGTTTCAACTCAACCGCTGCCACGCCTTGCGGCTCGATGGCCCGGCGGTTGCCGAGTTTTATCCCCGCTGGGCGCAGCCGCAAGTGTTGCCTCGCGCCGCGGGCACAATGCCATTTCCCCAAGTCGAGGACGAGACACCATGAAAATTCATGAATATCAGGCCAAACAACTGCTGCGCGAGCACGGCGTGCCGGTGCCGCGCGGCACCCCGGCGTTTACCGTTGACGAAGCAGTAGCCGCTGCGCAGGCCCTAGGCGGACCAGTCTGGGTGGTCAAGGCGCAGATTCACGCCGGTGGCCGCGGCAAGGGCGGTGGCGTGAAGCTGGCGCGCAGCATGGATGAGGTCAGAACGCTCGCAGGGCAGATTCTGGGCATGCAACTCGTCACGCACCAGACCGGGCCGCAAGGCCAGACGGTGCGCCGTCTGCTGATCGAGGACGGCGCCGATATTCGCAAGGAGTATTACGTCGCCGTGCTCACCGACCGGGCCACACAGAAGGTGGCGGTGATGGCATCGAGCGAGGGCGGCATGGACATCGAGGAAGTGGCCGCCACGACGCCGGAGAAAATCCTCAAGGTTTTTGTCGATCCGCTTGCGGACTTGCAGGATGCGCAGGGCCTTGAGCTGGCCGCGGGCATCGGCATTCCGCTCGCCTCACAGGCCCAAGCGGTCGAAGTGCTCAAGAAGCTCTACCAGTGCTACATGGACACCGACGCCTCGCTGGTGGAAATCAACCCGCTGATTCTGGAAGGAAACGGGGGCATCAAAGCGCTCGATGCGAAGTTCAACATCGACGACAACGCCCTGTTCCGCCACCCGGAGATCGTGGCGCTGCGCGATCTGGACGAGGAAGATCCCGCTGAAATCGAAGCCAGCAAGTTCGATCTCGCCTACATCCAGCTCGACGGCAACATCGGCTGCCTAGTCAACGGCGCCGGTCTGGCCATGGCGACGATGGACACCATCAAGCTGTTCGGCGGCTCGCCCGCCAACTTTCTCGATGTGGGCGGCGGCGCCACGACGGAGAAGGTGACCGAAGCGTTCAAGATCATGCTGCACAACCCACATGTCAAGGCGATTCTGGTCAATATCTTCGGCGGCATCATGCGCTGCGACACCATTGCCGAGGGCGTCATTGCCGCCTCGCGCACCGTGGGGCTGAGCGTGCCGCTGGTGGTGCGCATGAAGGGCACCAATGAAGAGGTCGGCCGCAAGATGCTGGCCGACTCCGGCCTGCCCATCATCAGCGCCAACACCATGGGCGAAGCCGCTCAGGCTGCAGTGCATGCCGCCGTTCACGCCGCGCAGGCCTGAGCCGCGCTCTCACAGAACACGAGGACATTATGGCCATCCTGATCAATCAAGACACCAAAGTCATCACCCAGGGCATCACCGGCAAGACAGGGCAGTTCCACACCCGCATGTGCCGCGACTATGCCAATGGCAAGAACTGCTTCGTCGCCGGGGTGAACCCGAAGAAGGCAGGCGAAGACTTCGAGGGCATTCCCATCTACGGCACCGTGGGGCAGGCCAAGGCGCAGACGGGCGCCACCGTCTCGGTCATCTATGTGCCGCCGGTCGGCGCCGCCGCGGCCATCTGGGAAGCCGTGGAGGCCGATCTCGATCTGGCTGTCTGCATCACCGAGGGCATCCCGGTCAAGGACATGCTGCTGGTGCGCAACCGCATGAAGGCCAAGGAGGCCGCAGGCGGCAAAAAAACCCTGCTGCTCGGGCCAAACTGCCCCGGCCTCATCACCCCCGATCAAATCAAGATCGGCATCATGCCAGGGCACATCCACCGCAAGGGGCGCATCGGCATTGTGTCGCGCTCGGGCACGCTGACCTATGAAGCCGTGGCGCAGGTGACCGAACTGGGCCTCGGGCAGAGCAGCGCGGTGGGCATCGGCGGCGACCCGATCAACGGCCTCAAGCACATCGACATCATGCGCGCCTTCAATGACGACCCAGAAACCGATGCCGTCATCATGATCGGTGAAATCGGCGGTTCCGACGAAGCCGAGGCCGCGTTGTGGTGCAAGGCGAATATGAAAAAGCCGGTGGTGGGGTTCATCGCCGGGGTCACCGCGCCTCCGGGCAAGCGCATGGGCCACGCCGGGGCGCTGATTTCCGGCGGAGCCGATACGGCGGAAGCCAAGCTTGCGGTGATGGAGGCATGCGGTTTCACCGTCACGCGCAACCCTTCTGAAATGGGAAAACTGCTCAAGCAAGTCTTGCGCTGAAAGAGGCGCTGCCGGGGCTGCTCCCGGTTACAAAAGGTATGATGCGGAATGAGTCCCGAGGGGACCGCAGACAGACCTTCCGGGGCAGCCATCGGCATGGAACACTATCTCACCGTCGAGTTCTTGACGGCACTCGGTCAGATCGTCCTGATCGACATCCTTCTCGGCGGAGACAACGCGGTGGTCATTGCACTGGCCACGCGCAAACTCCCGCCAAAGCAACGCAGATTGGGTATTTTGTGGGGAACGGTCGGCGCAATCTGCCTGCGCGTTGTCCTTATTTTTTTCGCGCTCACTCTGTTGAAGCTGCCTTTTCTCAAGATTGTTGGCGCATTGCTGCTGTTCTGGATCGGGACCAAGCTCCTGGCGCCGCAGGATGAAGAAGGCCACGGCGACGTTCAGGCCGCAGACAAATTGTGGGCGGCGGTCAAGACGGTCATCATCGCCGACTTTGTCATGAGTCTTGACAACGTCATCGCCATTGCCGGCGCCGCGCAAAATGCGGGTGAACAGCACTCCATGCTGCTGGTGGTGTTCGGCTTGCTGCTCAGCGTGCCCATCATTGTCTGGGGCAGCCAATTGGTCATTCACCTGATGCAGCGCTTCCCGGTGGTGATCACCCTCGGGGCGATGCTGCTGGGCTGGATCGCAGGCGGCTTGATCGTGACGGATCCCGCAATTGAACATTGGGTCCAGACCCTTCCCTTGGCGCAATATGCGGAAAAGCTTGCCGGGTTGGTTGGTGCGGTTGTGGTCTGGATTGCGGCGAAGCTGATCTACCGCCGCGCGTCGGTTTCCGCCGCGTGAGCGCAATCATGGCCAAACCACCCGGTTCGACAAGCGTGCAGCAATACGAGATGCTCAGCCTGACCCATCCGGGCCGGGTGCGTGAGCACAATGAAGACGCAGTCGCCTTTGATACGCTGGCGCAGGTGGCGGTGCTGGCCGACGGCATGGGCGGCTACGCCGCAGGCGAGGTGGCCAGCGGCATGGCCACCGCACAGATTTGCGCCCGGATCGCGCGCCTCAAGGCGGACTACCCCAAGGTGAGCGCGCTCGATCTCTCCACGGAACTGCGTTTTGCCATCCGGCATGTGAACGCCGAAATTCTGCGCGCAGCCCGCGGCAATCCGCAGTTTTCCGGCATGGGGGCCACATTGGTTGCGGTGGCGTTTACCGGCAACGTGGCGGTCGTTGCCCATGCAGGGGATTCCCGCGTTTATCTGCTGCGGCAAAACCAGTTGCGCCTGCTCACGCACGACCATTCGGCCTTGCAGGAGCAGATCGACATGGGGCTGATCCTGCCGGAAGATGCGGAAAAAGTCGGCGGCAAAAATCTGGTCACCCGCGCTCTTGGCGTCGATGCCAAGCTCGAACCGGACGTGGCCATGCATCCCATGATGGCGGGGGACGTGTTGCTTCTGTGTTCGGATGGCTTGAACGATATGTTGTCTGATGCCAAAATCGAAACCGTGTTGCGGCAATACACTGGATATCCTTCTGCGGCTGCGCGTCAACTGGTGGAGGATGCGAATGCGGCCGGGGGCCGCGACAATGTTTCTGTCATTCTTGTGACGGCGCGCTTGCCGGGCTGATCTGTGTTCCTCTCTTCTTTGATCTGACTGTTTACTCAAACGGATTCCAAATCGTGGCCAAACTCGTGATTACCCTGGATGGCAAGGTTTTGAAAGAGGTCGTCCTCAGCAAAGACCGCACGACAATGGGGAGGCGACCCTATAACGACGTGGTCATCGACAATTTGGCCGTCAGTGGCGAGCACGCTGTGCTGTTGCGCGATTCTGGCGCCGAAGTCGAGAGTTACACCATTCAGGATCTGGGCAGCACCAACGGCACCTACCTGAACGGGGCGCCCATCAAATCGAGCCCGTTTCGTGAGGGCGATACGGTCGACATTGGCAAATACAGCCTGCGTTTGCTGTCGGATACACGGCAGACCACGTTTGGCCCGTCACGTTTTGGCGCCGCGACCGGGTTTGGAAGTTCCCGGTTTGGAAACTCTGGCTTTACCGATTCACGCACCCGCGCCGCCGATGCGGACCGCAGCTACAAGATCAAGGTGCTCAGCGGAGACGCGGCTGGCCGCGAAATCATGCTCAGCAAGGAGCAGACCACCTTTGGCCAGCGCGGCATCCTGGTGGTGAGCGTGGTGCACAAACCGCGTGGCTATGAACTGGTGCAGGTGGAGGGTGAAAAGCGTGCGCAGGTCAACGGCGTGTCTCTGGGACTCATGCCGGTGGTGCTGCGTTCTGGTGATGTGATCAACCTGACTGGCATTCAGCTGCAATTCCTGCAAATCTGAAGCAAGGCCGCTCCTGAGAAAACGCCGGGCCGCCCCAAGTTTTCTCATCCCCCTCGGGGGGCCTGACGCGGACGCGGTAGGTCTGGGGGCGCTCTCCTGAGAAAACGCCGGGCCGCCCCAAGTTTTCTCATCCTCCTCGGGGGGGGCTGACGCGGACGCGGCAGGTCTGGGGGCGCTCTCAAGCTGAAACGCCCGCTTGCGGCGGGCGTTTTTCATGGGCGCAGCGGGTGTCAACGCGGCACACGCATTACCTTGAGCATATTGGTGCCGCCGGCCGTGCCGATGGGCTCGCCGCAGGTGATGGCGTAGCTGTCGCCTGAGGCCACCGCGTTTTTCTCGATCAGCCGCGCTTCGGCCTGATTGAGCAGAGTGTCGCGGTCGGTGGTGCTGAAGCTCATCAGCATGGGGCGCACATTGCGGTACAGCGCCATGCGGCGCACCGAGGTTTCGCTGCGCGACAGGGCGTAAATCGGCACATTGACCCGGTGGCGGCTCATCCACAGTGCGGTCGAGCCGGACTCGGTCAGTGCCGCAATGGCCTTGCAGCCCAGGTGATGGGCGGTGAACAACGCGGCCATGGCGATGGACTGGTCGATGCGGGTGAACTGCTTGTTGATGAAGTCGTGTTCGAGCTTGACCTCTTCGACGGTTTCCGCCGCCTGGCAGATGCTGGCCATCGCTTCGACCGTTTCCACCGGGTACTTGCCGGCAGCGGTTTCCGCCGAGAGCATGACCGCGTCGGTGCCGTCGAGCACCGCGTTGGCCACGTCGGACACCTCGGCGCGGGTGGGCACGGCATTGACGATCATCGATTCCATCATCTGCGTGGCGGTGATGACCACGCGGTCCATTTCGCGCGCCATGCGGATCATGCGCTTTTGCAGCGCAGGCACGGCGGCGTTGCCGACTTCCACCGCCAAGTCGCCGCGGGCGACCATGAT